>JAEZBA010000523.1 GCA_023430245.1 Pseudomonadota bacterium | reverse complement strand
TTGTCGAGATCGGTCTCGGTCAGAACGCGGAAGCCGATGGCTTGGCACACCGGTTCATCGCTCGATTTCCGGATGACCAGCGAGTGATGGCCGGCCTCTTCCAGTCCGCGCAGATAGAGCGCATCGCGATCCATGTCGCTCACCACCAGACCGAGCACGTCACTGTAGAACTTGCAGCTCGCGTCCAGATCGCGGCTCGTCAGGATCACATGGCTGACGCGCGTGATGTTGAAAGGCGGATCCAGAACGGGCGCGGGCAAGGACATGATGCAGACTTCATGCTGGAGCGTTGACTCGTCCGGTCGGAGCGAGGGGCGCACCTTATGGGCCGCGACAAATCGTTTCAATCGCCGCGGCAGTCGATCGTCGCATTGCCGTCATGGTTGGGCATAGTAGATTGTGCGACGCCCGGATGAGTTGGGCATGAACAGTGGGACCGAGTGCGCATGAGCTTCTTTCCAGGCGAAGACCCGGCAGTGGGCGACCGCAAATCCTGCGATGCGCTGGAGCGTGTAATCGTCCCGCGCGGCACCGATCTCGGCAATTTCGAGGTGCGCCGCGCGTTGCCTTCGGCACAGCGGCGCATAGTCGGGCCGTTCGTGTTTCTCGACGAGATGGGACCGGCGACCTTCAACGCCGGAACCGGCGTCGATGTACGGCCGCATCCGCATATCGGGCTTGCCACCGTCACCTATCTGTTCGACGGCGAGATTACCCATCGCGACAGCCTCGGCACCTATGTTGCCGTCCGTCCGGGCGAGGTGAACTGGATGACCGCCGGCCGCGGCATCGTGCATTCGGAGCGCACCGCGCCGGAGCGGCGCGCCGGTGGCGACACGCTGCACGGCCTGCAATGCTGGGTGGCGCTGCCGGCCGACAAGGAGGAGATCGACCCGTCCTTCTTCCATCGGAACGCGGATGATCTGCCGCGCGTCACCGATAGCGGCTTTACCGCGCGGGTGGTTGCCGGGCAGGCCTTTGGCGCGCGGTCTCCGGTCGTCACCGCATCCGACACCGTTTTCGCCGATGTCGTAATCGAGGCGGGCGCGACGATCCCGCTCGATCCGGACTACGAGGAGCGAGCGATCTATATCGTCAGTGGCGAGATCGAGATCGCCGGCGACCGATTCACCGGGCCGCGGCTTCTTGTCTTCCGGCCGGGCGACTGCATCGCCGTGCGTGCCGTCACCGCGAGCCGGATTGCGATCCTTGGCGGCGCGGCGCTCGAAGGCCCGCGGCACATCTGGTGGAATTTCGTGTCGTCCCGCAAGGAGCGCATCGAGCAGGCCAAGGAAGACTGGAAGTCGGCGCGTTTCGACATCGTGCCGGGCGATGAGGAAGAGTTCATCCCGCTGCCGGAGCGTTGACCGGAATCACTTGGTCAGAGTCCGAAAATCTCGATTGGCTCGGCCATGCCGCGTAAGGCGTGGTGACCGAGGCTTTTCGGGCGTTGGGAGAGCCGTGCCGCGACCGGCGCCGTCAGCAGCACGGAATGCCCGAGTTGCTTGGTCATGCCTTCGACGCGGCTCGCGCCATTCACAGCGCGGCCGATCACGGTGAAGTCGAGCCGTTCCGGCGCGCCGATATTGCCGAAGAACACATCGCCTTCGTGCAGCCCGATCCCGGAGCGGAGCGGCCGCCAGCCCGCGATCGCCGCCAATTGCTTGGGCGGCGCATCGTTCAAACGCGCGACCGCAGTCTCCGCGGCAAGGGCCGCTGCGACCGCCGCCTCGGCAGCGTTGCCCTCGGCATAGTTGCCCTCGTGCGGAAACACCGCGAGCAGACCGTCGCCCATGTATTTCAGCACTTCGCCGCCATGCGCGATCACGGAGCCCGTCATTGCTTCGAAATACGCGTTGAGCACCGTCAGCATGTCGGCCGGATCGAGCCGGTCGGACAGATCGGTGAAGCCGCGCAGATCCGATGACCACACGATTGCAGCGATGTGCGATCCCGCGCCGCGCTGAATCGAACCTTCCAGAACCCGGCCGCCGGCAAGCGTCCCAAGATAGGTGTCGAGTACGTTGCTCGCGATCCGCATCGCGATATGACGTTCGATATGCAGGGCGAGAAGGCGCAGCACGCGGTCGAGTATGTCGCGTTGTTGCGGCGTGAAGCCGCCCGGCTGACGCGTGGCGATCGTCGCAACGTTGTGATAGCCGGCGCCGCCCATCGGCAGCGCGAGATATTGGGTAATGCCAAGCTCGCGAAGGTCGGCGGTCAGGCCGAAGCGGTCGGAGGCAGGATCCGCCGGATCGATGACGACCGGCTTGCCGGTCTTGATGACAATCGGAAGCGGGCTGCGCGTGAACGACTCGGTTGCGAGATTGGCCTCTCCAATCTTCACCTCGTCGACCAGTCCGTCAGCGATATTCCAGTTCCAGCCAAAACCGGCGAGCTGCGGATGTAGTGTGCCGGTAATCACGCTGGCCCGATCGAGCGGAAAGCTGGCGGCGAGCATGCGCCAGACAAACGCTTCGAACAGATCGAGGAGGTCGCCGATGCGCACGGCCTCTTCAAGAAGCCAGGTTTCAATCTGAGCCATGGTCTGCCGTTCGGGTGCGGCACTGCGTCCACGGGCCGAACGCCGCCGCAGCCAGACCGCTGGTGGGTAGGTGCGGGGAGCCGGATCGATGGCATTGAACATGACAATGCGAACTATCGGTCGAGGCTGGTTTGCACAAGTGGTGGCGCAGAAGAAGTCATCCCCGCTGCGTGAGCGAGCGAATTCGCGGTCAGAGGCCGATAGTATCGATGGTCTCGGCCATCCCCCCGGGAGGCATGATAATCACGCCTGGCGCCAACAACGTACCGGTCCTGTTAACGACCGCGTAACCATGAGTGCTATCGCTTCGGCGCGGGGTTCCCGTCGGAACCTTGCCGCCCTCTATGCTTAATCTGGCCTTTACGGGAACCCGTCAATTTCAACGACGGAATATTGTAGGGGCGTCCTTCCTTGTCGTCGAAATTCAGAAAACTGATCGCGATCGCGGTCGGCATCCTGCTTGCGGGTGCGCCCATGGTGGGCCTGAATTTCTGGGTCGATGGGCTGCTGGTCCGTCAAAGCGCGAGCGATGTGGAGACCTTCGCCCGACGCTCGATGCATATCGCCGATGTTCGCCTCGGAGCGGTCCTAGCCTCGCTTCAGAGCCTGGCCGCGCGGGGTGTCGATGGCTGCCGTCCCGATCAGGTCGAAGCGCTGAGAAGCGCGGGCCTGCCGGTTGCATGGGTCAAGCAGTTTGCAGTGCTCGGTGCTGCAGGGCAGCCGCTTTGCGGCGATCTTCTCTTGCCGGGACCGGTCAAGGTGCTGGCGGCCAGGAAAGTCCAGGGCAGCAATGCCGAGATCGAGGTGGTGCAACTCGGCGATCGACCCGGGCGGATGGTGCGGCTGCGTCTGCCGGTGGGAGCCGGAGGCGCCACAAGTCTGGCCGCGCTCATACTCCCGGATGTGCTGATCACCGGTCTTGGCATTAACGGTGCATCGGCCGCCGAATACGCGCAGCTTGCGCTGGTCGATGGGACCATCATCAGCGAGGCTGGCGCTCGTCCCGTCGACAGCGAGGCGCTGTCCACGGTGAGCCGCAACGCGCGCGTCAACGATCGTTTCGGCTTGCGGGTCGCTACCTCGCACCCGCAAATCGAAGGTGAGGTCTCGCTCGACGAGCTACGCAAGATCGCAATTGCGATGACCGGTATCCTGGCGCTGGCACTGGTCGCATTCGCGCTTATTCTGCGGTTGCGTCAGCGCGACAACCCGGTGACCGAGCTCGAGCGCGCGCTGCGCCGCGGCGACTTCGTGCCCTATTATCAGCCGATCGTCGACATCACCAACGGCCGCTTGCGCGGCGCCGAGGTGCTGATGCGATGGAAGAAAAGCGACGGCACCGTGGTGTCGCCCGCAGCCTTCATCCCGCTGGCGGAATCCAGCGGTTTGATCGTCGCGATGACGCGGAGCATGATGCGTCACGTGATCGCGGAGATGGGACCGGCCTTTGCAGTCCGACCGAAGCTGAAGCTCGGGTTCAACATGACCGCCGAGCATTTCGCAAACGACACCATCGTGCGCGATATCAGGAATATCTTCGAACGCTCACCCATTCGATATTCGCAGATCTTTCTTGAAGTAACCGAACGGCAACCGCTCGAAAATCTGAGCCGGACCCGCCGCGTAATTGCGACGCTGCAAGATCTTGGGGTCCGCATCGCAATCGACGACGTCGGCGCCGGCCATGGCGGCCTTTCCTACATTCTGAAGCTCGGTGCCGACGTCATCAAGATCGACAAGATGTTTGTCGACGCGCTCGGCAGTGACAACCATTCGAGCATCATCGTCGAAACCCTGGTCGATCTTGCCGAGTCCATGCGCATGGACGTCATTGCCGAGGGCGTCGAGACCTTCGAACAGGTGGTTGCCCTGCGGGAGCGTGGCGTTCGGACCGCCCAAGGCTATGTGTTCGCGCCGCCGCTACCCGGGTCGTCGTTCCTGAAGCTGGTCGAGGCGATCGAGCCGTCCTCGGCTTCCGAACCCGCTGCGGCCGGGGGACGGCATTACGGAGCCGGAATGTTCGAGTCGTCATCGGCTGCCTGACGCCGTTTGAAGGCTTGTTGAGGAGTGCGAGAATGGCTCCGATCTCGATCGAGGGAGGGCGACCATGATTCGCAGCATGACCGGTGCGACCCTGTCTGACGCTGGCGCTCGCCATCCCCTTGGTTCTCACCATGCTCGCGCCGCCGGCCGGGGCGCAGGAGGGGTTGATCGGCGGAGCCATTTTCGGTGGCGCAGCTGGTGCTATCATTGGCGGCGCGGCCGGCGGATGGGGCGGTGCCGCAACCGGTGAAATCATCGGAGCGGCGACTGGCGCAGCGACAGGCGCAGCGCTTGATGCAGAGATGGAGCGGCGGCGAACCGGCTATTACTGGTACAATGGCCGATGCTGGCGCCGCGGACGCGCGTGCCAATTATCATCTGGTGTCGCGTAACGTCTGCGGTCGAACCGTCGGGTCTAGGAGAGGCGGCTGCGGGGGTGCGTTCTGTGCCTCAGGATTGCCATTGCGCCCGCGCAGGACTTAGACTGCGTTCCATCTTGGCACCCCCGTATCTCCATGAAAATCTTCTGTCTTGCCCTCGTGCTCGCGATCCTGCCGTTGTCATCGGGTATCGCCCAGAATGCTGCACCCAAGGCGCTCCTTGAGAACGACCAGATCAAGGTCCGCGAGCTCAAGCTTGCGCCCGGTGAAAAGCAGCCGGCGGTACAACGTCCCAACACGTTCCTGTATGCATTGACTGACGGGTCGATCGTATTCACCCCTCCGGGACGTAAGGGCTATGAATTGACATTCACCGCAGGCGAGGCGCTCTGGCTGCCGTCGCAGGAAACCGCAACCTCGAACGAGAGCGACAAGGAGGTCCGGGTCCTGGTTGTCGAGATCAAGGCGCGGGCGCCGGCGGCCAAGAAAGGCAAGCCGTCGAAGGGAACCAAGGGAGCGAAGGGTTCGAAGAAGGGCGCAGCGAAGAAATAAGCGGCGCATCGCGTGAGCATTTTTTGTCGGTTCCGATCGACGCCGGCGTCGGACCTCTGGGGGAGATATCGCCATGCAGGTGATCTTGGTTTTCGGACGCATCCTTTTCGTTCTGGTGTTCATCCTCTCCGGCGCACAGAAGCTGATGGATATCGAAGGCACCGCGGGCTCGATCGGCGCCAAGGTCGTTTTGCCCGATGTGCTTGCAGCCTATACGCCCCAGCTCGAAGCAATGTCCGGGATGAGTACTCCCACCATGCTGGCGATCCTGGTCGGCGTGGTCGAGATCGGGGCGGCGCTGATGATTGCAGCCAATATCGGTGCGCGCGCCGGCGCGGTGCTGCTGATCCTGTTTACGATCGCGGCAACCTGGTATTTCCATCCGTTCTGGGCCATGTCCGGCGCCGAGCGTGATGCGAATATGATCCAGGCCCTGAAGAACCTTTCACTGATCGGGGGACTTCTTGTGATATTCGTCATCGGCCCCTGGCGGCCGGGGTATGATCGCTATTCCGAATCCGCCACCGAGCGTATGTGAGGCACCGAGGAGTTCGAAGACATGCGGCATCTAACGATTGGCCTGACGCTCGCAGCGACCGCTCTGTTGGCGCTTATCGCACCGACGACCACAGCCTCCGCGCGGAGCTATATTTACAGCACTGAATATTGCGCCCGGGACTATGACGGTGCGATGGATTGCTCCTATTTCACGCTACGGCAATGCCGGAAGGCGGTCTCGGCAACGGGGGGCGATTGTGCGGTGAATCCGCGCTATTCCGGCGAGCCGGCGCCGCGGTACCGGCGGGCGCCCCGCGTGCGTTGAGGCGCCGGAGGCGGCGCCAAGCTTCGGATAATCCGATATCGGAAAATAAAGGGGGGCGGCCAATCGAGCCGCCCCAAGGTTGTTACGCCACGCGGGAGGAACCTCTGCGGGATCGGCCCCCTCTACCGCCGGTCCCGCGTGACCGAAGAATCGAATCGATATTCGATTACAAGGATGCCTGAATTTTCAGCGCCGTCACCCGTATTCTCCTACCGCGACGCAAAAATGCCTACGCCGTTGTCAGGGTAGCACATAGTCACCGCTCAGGCGGGCTAACGGGACAACGCGCCTCCCGCAAGCTTGGCCCGCAAAAGAAATCGCCGGGCAAAAGCCCGGCGATTTGGACCGAAATCGGAATAACGCGTGGCTTAATCGACTGTGCGAACAACGCTCGCGGTCGGACGCTGATCGACGGTCGGAAGCTTGGCCTCCTTCTTCATCATCTCGTCGTACTTGGCCATCGACTGGACCGTGCCCTTGGCGCGCATATGCACGACCTTGTAGCCGCCGTCCTTGAGCTGCTTCAGCAGTTCCGGCAACGCCTCGGCGGTCTGGGTCTGGAAGTCGTGCATCAGCACGATTCCCTTGCCGGATTTCTTCAGCTTGTTCATCACCGCGTTCACGACTTGCTCGGGGCGGCGTGCCTTGAAGTCGAAGGAGTCCAGGTCGGTCGAGAAGATCGCGATGTTGCGCTCGCCAAGATAGGTCACGAGCGCCGGCGGATGGCGCAGCGCGACGAATCGGAAGAACGGCGCGGATTGCGCGCCAAGCGACATGTTGACGGCGCTGATGCCTTTCTCGATTTCTTCCTTGGCCTGTTCCGGAGTGATGTTCTTGCGCCCGAGATCGGCGTGGCTCCAGGTATGAGAGCCGATCGTGTGACCGCCTTGGGCGATCTGCTTAAGGATCTCGGGATAATAGGTCGCGTGCTTGCCGATGATGAAGAATGTCGCCTTCGTGCAGTGATCGGCTAGCGCCGCCAGCACCTTCGGGGTGGTCGGCCAGGGGCCGTCGTCGAAGGTGAGCAGAACCTCCTTGTCGCGCAGGAAGTCGTGCTGCTTGAAGTGTTCGAAGCCGAAACCGGGACCGCCGGTGGTGTCGATCTCAACGGTGCGGGACACCCCGAGGGCATCTGGATTGGCACACTTGGCTGGGCTGGCCGCTCCGGCACCCGGAGCCTGCGCGAAAGCCGCACCGCTCGCCAGCGATGCGGATACCAGGATAGCGCACGCGAACGAGTGGCGCATATTGGACCCCCTCATGAAGAGCGGACTCAGGCGGCCCGCATGGCAAAGGTATGGCATGGAAAACCCTACCTGCCACAAGAGTCAACGAATCCTCCCGCCGATACCAGTGGGGATCGGGGATTATGGTTATTTGTGATGGGTTCGACACGGCCATTGGCTGTGCCGCTTAACGATTGTGTCGGGATATGGACGATTTCGGGACAACATGCCGCGGGCGCGAGGAAAGCCGCGGCGGGTCACGCGGGCGGCAGCTCGCGCTCGACCGCAGCAACCAGGTGAGGGGCGGTCGGCTCGATCGCCGAGGCGAACGAGGCCGCAAGGGTGCCGTCCCGCGCAACCAGGTATTTGTGAAAGTTCCAACGAGGTGTTTCGCCCGGCCGCTGAATGGCCGCCCAGCGATAGAACGGATGTGCGGCCTCGCCCCTCACCGCCACCTTCTCGGTCAGCGGGAATGTCACGCCATGGCGGTGAGCGGTGCCGTGAATTTCGGATCGCCCACCGGGTTCCTGCCCGCCGAAGTCGTTTGAGGGAACGCCGAGAACCAGCAGACCGCGATCGCGGTACCGGCTCCATAACGTCTCCAGGCCCGAATATTGCGGCGTGAAGCCACATAGCGATGCGGTGTTGACCACCAGCACCGGGCGTCCGGTCTGTTCCGAAAGGCGAAGCTCATTTCCGTCCAGCGTCTTGAAAGAAAACGCAAAGGCGGTGGCGCGGCTCATGGCGGCTTGCGCCCTCCCGTGTCCAGACATCAATGGCAGCACGGCAGCGCCGCCGATCGCGTTGAGAATGATTCGCCGCGAGATCATGTCCGTTGCTCCACGGCGCCATTTTACAGCAGTCGAATCCGAAGCGAACCCACATGCGCGTGAGGCGCCATTGTGCTTTGCCGTGGGAACCAAGGCGCACGCGCTGTCGTTTCACAAGCAACAGCATTTGGGGTCGGCATGAAAAGCTTCAATCCGTTCCGCATGTCCTTCGACCGCCCACTGAGGCCCGTAGAGCGGACGCGCGCGCGCGTGACCGCGACGATTGTTGGCGGGGCCGCGATTTTCCTGGGAATTTCCAGCGTCGGCGTCCTTCTGAACGCCAGTTCCGAGGCGATCGGCAGCTGGACGAATGCCGAGCCGCCACCTGAAGCCCGGATTCTGGCGACTGCGGCGGAAGACCCTGCGGGCAAGAGCTGCGAGGAGCAGACCTGGCCCTATCTGGAAGCGCGGTGCCTGAAATCCGCCGATACGGAGACTTCGCCGCGCTCCACGCCAAAACACGGACTTGGATCGCAACAGATCTCGTTACCCGATGCGCCGGCCACCACTTCACCGTTGCCGATCAGCCCGGCTGCGGAACGCAGCACGACCGGCTCGGCGGTCGATGACGACAAGCCTGCAGCGACTTCGGCCGACGCAAACGGGACCGCGAGTGCGGTTCCCCTCCCAGTCCCAGCACCTGCAGTAGCCGCGCCTGCCCAATGCGACTCTATTAGCAATGTGTCGGAACCGGACGTTGCCCGAAATCGCATTAAAGCTGAGCGGCAATTATCGAAACGTGAGCAGCGTCGGTTGCAACGACAAGAGCGGAAACGGTTGCAACGTCAGCGCCGGGAGGAAGCACGGGAGTTTCGCCGCGACAGGTTGCGAGCGCGGGAGGCGCGGCGCGACGATTTCTTCATTTTCCGCTGACCGTCGACGCCAGCAGACTTACCGAAAAAAAACCGGCCGCATCGCTGCGGCCGTTTTTTTCTGTTTGGAGGCGGTTAGTGGCAGTTGCGCTTGCCGTAGCCGCCATATCCGCCGTGGCCGTAGGACACCTTGCGAACCGGAGGCGCGAACTTCGGCTGCACGAATTTCGGCTCGGCGACGATGACCTTGGGCGCGAATTTCGGTGCGACCACCTTGGGTGCGACTTCCGGAGCAGCGTCTTCCGCCGGGGCGGCTTCAGCACCCGGGGCTTCGACAGCGGGGGCCTGGCCGTCCGCCTTGGCCGGTGCCGGGTCGGCAACCGGGGCCGGCGCCAGAGCGACCTTATTGGGGGCAGGCAGAACCTGGATTTGACGGGTCGGACCCTGTTGGGCCTGGGCGGACACGGCCATAACGGCCAGGATCGCGGCGGCGAGGGCGGTTTTCGTGATGGTCATGGCCTTGTTTCCCTGAGTGAGCGATTGGTTGATGGCCATTCGTCGCGCCGTCCTGAACGCCGGTTCAAAGCGCGTTTCGAAATTTCGCTCTTTCCCCCGGCGAGCCTCGGAACGGCGCCGGCCACGGCCGAACCGGCTTTCGCCGACGGCGTTGAGACTGAGGTAACCAGCCTCAACACATCTGGCGAACCGCCGTCGCGTTGGTCCGACTGACCCTGAAGTGGCGTTTGAAGGGCTTGGCCGATGCCGACGGCGGAACGTTTGGTTCGGATGACAGGCTTGTTACTGGCACTGCTTGGCAGTCTGGCGCTCTGCGGACTTTCCTATGGTACCGTTCGAACCGGGTCCGCTGTGGGTGCGACGAATGCCTACTGCGTTTCGGTATCGTGGGCGAACGGAACAAGTCGATCTTAGGGTTCCGGGCTCGCGCCGCTACCGCACTGACAAAACCCGAAGTTGGAGAACCAAAATGAAACTTCTCGCTGCTGCCGCCGTTATCGGCGCAACTTTACTGACGGGCGTAACCCCTTCATCAGCGCAAGTGGAATATCCATGGTGCATCATCACCGGCGGTCGTGACGGTGGCGCCATGAGCTGCGGTTACGTCAGCTTCGCGCAATGCATGCAGACGCGAATCGGAACCGACATGTGCGTGATCAATCCGCGCTATCACGGTCCACGTTCGCGCGGCTAACGCCAAATCGCGAAGTCTAGAGCTGACGGAACCGGTCATCGCCTTTCGGCGTCTGCATCCCTATCTGTGCAGCGCCGAAATTCTCTGAGAGATGACCGATGTTTCGCATTCTGGCGGTTGTGATTGCCGCGTTGTGGGTCGTGTCCGCCGATGCGGCGGACGAACCCGATTTGATCTTCAAGCGCTCCACTGTGTTCAAGTGGATGTCGCCAAATGACAAGCTCGCCACTTATGGCCTCGACGATCCCGAGGTCGATGGGGTTGCTTGTCACTTCACCGTTCCGGAGCGTGGCGGTTTCAAAGG
>JAEZBA010000512.1 GCA_023430245.1 Pseudomonadota bacterium | reverse complement strand
TCTTTGAAAGCCCGCCTCGCGCGCCGCGATTTCGTCATCGGCATCGCGCCGAAATTCTCATCCGCCGATCTCGTTGCCGCGCTGGCGCCGCGCTTCGACTACATCTTTCTCGATTGCGAGAATGCCGGTCCCGATGTCGAGCGCATCCCGGACCTGGTACGCGCCGCGCATTCCGGCGGTGCCGCGGCGCTGCTGCGCCCCTGGTCGAAGGAGGTTGGCGTTCTGCGTCGCTATCTCGGTTGCGGCATCGATGGCTTCATCATGCCGGATGTGGAGAGTGCGGAAGAGATCGCATCCGCGCGCGCGTTGATGACCGAGATCCATCCCGGCGACGCCGATACCATGCTCCATTTCGCGCTGATCGAGACCGTGCGCGGCGTCGAACATGCGCGCGATATTATGTTGGCCGACGGTTGCGATGCCACCCAGATCGGCACATCGGATCTCGCGGTGTCGATCGGGCTGCCACGACGCGGCGACCATGAAAAGGTGCGCGACATTGCCTTCCGGCTGCTGGAGCTCGCGCGCGCGCTCGGCAAGTCGGCGGGCTGTCCGGTGAACAAATACGGCGTGCAGCCGGTGATCGATGCCGGCGGCAATTGCGTGATGCTATTCATGCCGGATGTGCTGTCTGCGGGCCTCGATGCGACAATGGCCGACTGGCCGGCGCGGCAATAGGGGCGCAATTGCCAGGCGCGTTTCGACCGCATCCTCCATACAGGTGCAAATGCACTGATCGCATTTTGAGTCGAGCACGCCGAAACTGGCGCCGAACATGCCGCACCGCCATGCGGTTGCTTTTGTGGGGCCGCTGCCCTATATGGGGGGTTCGAGAGCTTTCGGCCGAATACGTGGCCCGTCGATAAGACGCGCCTGACAACGACATTCACCTCAAAAATCTCGAAACGAACCGGCCGCGTTCACGCGCGGCTCTATACACGCATATATGAAGGATAGGCTCCCATGCAGACGGGAACCGTGAAGTGGTTTAACGCAACGAAGGGCTTCGGATTCATCCAGCCGGACGACGGCGGACAGGATGTGTTCGTGCATATCAGCGCCGTCGAACGCGCCGGCATGCATGGCCTGAACGAAGGCCAGAAGGTCTCGTTCGAGGTCCGTGCCGACCGCAAGACTGGCAAGTCCTCGGCCGACAATCTGAAGGCCGCCTAAGGGCGTAGCGAGCGGGCCTTTTGCCACGGATGTACTGGCAAGGCCCGCTTATTGACGGCGACGCTCCAGCAGCGTCGCCGCGAGCCCTGTCCTTCGTCAACATTCCCCCGCGACAGGCAGAAATGAATGTCCGACACAAAGGGGAGGGATCATGGCTGAAAAGCAGACCGACGCGGACAAGCTGGCCGCGATGAAGGAATACCGCTCGCAGCACGATGCTGCGGTCGATCGCATGGCGGCGCTCACGGCCGCGCGCCTGGCCCGCGATGCCGGGGCTGCCGACGCCGAGGTCAAGGCGCCGGCGAGCAAGAAGACCGCGGCGAAGACGACGCCGGCCACAAAGAAGAAGCGCTGACGCGTTTTCTTGAGGCGGCAGCGCGCTGAAAATTAGCGAGCCGCTGCGTTTCGCCAACAATCCGTCAACCATTCCGCTTAACGTGATCCCGGCTTGAACCGTTTTCATACCGGTGACGACGCATGCACGGGGGCGTAACCCCTGCGGGAGAAATCCCGCCCAAATCCTCGCGGCCCGGTACCGGGCCCGATCAGGAGCGCGTGCCCGCGATGCACAAGCCTTTTTCGGTGCCGTTGATTCCGCAAGGGGGCGAAGCCGTCCCCCAGGCGATCGCCTTCACCGGCGAGCGCTCTGAATTCCGCAAGCTGGTCACCCGCGGCGCGGGTCTCGAACTGATCACGCTCGGCTTCTATCGCTTCTGGCTCGCGACCGACATCCGGCGCCATCTGTGGTCGCACACCGAAGTGCATGGCGACGCCGCCGAATATACCGGCACCGCGAAAGAACTGTTTCTCGGCTTCCTGGTCGCGATGGCGATCCTGGTGCCGGTCTATGTCGCCTATTTCTTCGCCGGCCTCGAAGCCGAGCGGATACAGGCCTTCGCCTCGATCCCGCTGATCGCCTTCCTCTACCTGTTCGCCCAATTCGCGATGTATCGCGCGCGGCGCTATCGCATGACGCGCACGGTGTGGCGCGGCGTGCGCTTTCACATGGGCGGCTCCGGCTGGTCCTATGCCTGGCGCGCGGCGCTGTGGACGCTGTGGGTGTGGGCGACACTCGGCCTGGCGCTGCCATGGCGCGCCGCCGCGCTCGAGCGCTTCAAGATGCGCTACACCTCCTACGGCACGCTGCAGGGCTCGTTCGAGGGAACGGCCGGACAATTCTTCAGGCAGGGCTGGTGGCTGTGGCTTTTGATGTGGCCGTCGGCATTTCTGATCTTTCCGATCCCGTTTTTCTACGCGATGTACAAGGCGATCGAGTGGCGCTGGTGGGTGAACGGCATGCGCTTCGGCGCGGTGCGGTTCGAAAGCGATCTCG
>JAEZBA010000449.1 GCA_023430245.1 Pseudomonadota bacterium | reverse complement strand
TGTTGGTTGCCGCTTCCTGCGCCTTGGTTGTGTCGAGCCACAGGATCGACGCCGCGCCTTCCGGCGAAATTACGCTGTAGATCGCGTGTTCCAGCATCAGAACGCGATTTGCAGTCGCGATCGCAATCGCTCCGCCCGACCCGCCCTCGCCCAGGACCACGGCAACATTCGGCACCGTGAGATTGAGGCAGGCCTCGGTCGAGCGGGCGATAGCTTCGGCCTGGCCGCGCTCCTCTGCCCCGATGCCGGGATAGGCGCCGGCGGTGTCGATCAGGGCAAGCACCGGAATCTCGAAGCGATCCGCCATGTCCATCAGGCGCACCGCCTTCCGGTAGCCTTCCGGCCGCGCCATGCCGAAATTGTGCTTCAGCCGGGCTTCGGTGGTCGATCCCTTCTCATGACCGATGATGCAGATGCTCTCACCGCGGAACCGGCCGAAACCGCCGACGATCGCATCATCGTCGCCGAACTTGCGGTCTCCCGCCAGAGGCACGAAGTCCTCGATCATGGCGTTGATGAAGTCGAGGCAATGCGGCCGCTGCGGATGGCGCGCCACCTGAGTCTTCTGCCAGGGGGTCAGATCCTCGTAGAGCTCCTTGAGCGTGGCAGCCGCCTTGGACTCCAGCCGGGCGATTTCCTCATCGACCTGCACCTCGCCGGAGCCGTCAGCCAGCACGGCGCGCAATTCCTCGATTTTGGCTTCGAGTTCGGCGACCGGTTTTTCAAAATCGAGATAAGATCGCTTCGCTATGGGGAGCTTGCGGGCGGGACGCCCGGGGCCGGGCGCACATGACCCTTTGCCGCGCGCAAGTCAAGCAAGCGGCGCTGTCGGAGTTGTTAACGGCCGCGGTCCGGCGACGCTTCGGCATCGTTCAGGGGATGCAGGTCGCGAACCAGGCTCTTCAGCCGTTCCTCCAGGATATGCGTGTAGATCTGCGTAGTCGAAATGTCCGAATGGCCGAGCAGCGTCTGCACCACGCGCAAATCGGCGCCATTCTGCAGGAGATGGCTGGCAAAGGCGTGGCGCAGGACGTGCGGACTGACGGCCTGCGACCGCAATCCGGTCTGTGCGGCCAGCTCTTTCAGGTCGCGCGCAAAATGCTGCCGCGTCAGGTGCCCGTCCTGCCCGAAGGACGGGAACAGCCACGGCGAATCGCGGTGTTTTGTGTCTGCCAACAAGGCTCGGTAATTTGATACCGCATGGCGTGCGGCGTCATTAAGCGGCACCATTCGCTCCTTGCCGCCTTTGCCGCGCACCATCAGCATGCGCTGGTCGCGGCGTGCGGCGGAGGCGGGCAGGGCAACCAGTTCCGACACCCGCAATCCCGTCGCGTAGAGCAATTCCAGCAGGCAATGCAGGCGGACAGCGCGCTGACGTTCGGCCGCGGAGAGTTCCGCTTTGTCGGCATGGGTCCGCGCCGCTGCAATCAGTCGATCGGTCTCGGCGATTGTCAGCGTTTTCGGCAGCGAGCGGCCACGCTTGGGTCCTTCCAGGATCGCGGCCGGATCATCGGACCGGTACCGCTCGGCGTACAGAAAGCGGTAGAGCTGCCGCACCGCAGACAGCTTGCGAGCGACCGATGCCGGCGCCAATCCGCGCCGCGCGAGTTCACCGAGATAGCCGCGGATATCGTCGCTGGTGGCGGCGGCGATGCCGCTTCCGGTCGACGTGGCATAGTCCGAAAAGTCGTCGAGGTCGGACCGGTAGGCCGAAAGCGTATTGGGGCGGGCGCCGCGCTCGGCCGCCAGCATGTCGAGGAACATCCCGATCTGTCTGTTACCCGATGCGGCCGCCTTGTTCGGCATGACGCGGCCCGCCACGCTAGCGCTGCTTGCTGAACCGGTCCTGCGGGATCGTCACGCTGATCTCGCGGGGTTGCGGCTGCACCAGCACCGCGAGGGCGAGCATGCCCGCATAGATCGCTCCAACGACGATCGCAACGGCGGCAAGGAAGCGAAACAGGCTCGGCATGGGTTCGATAATCTTGGGTCGAAGCGTGGCTCGACAATCAAGGCTCGGATGATGGCGGCTCGATGAACGAGAGCGTGAGTACCAACATGTTCGCGCCGTCCTTGCAAGGATGAGGTCCGCCGGAAGCAAGATAGGCTGGGACCAGGATCGTCACCGGCCTTGCAATCTTCCGGTCATGGTATAGTGGCGGGCGAAGGAACCTCTGTAAGGTCGCATGTCACAAACTTTGGCCGATATCGCCAACCGCACGATCGAAGCGGGAATCGTGGACGCGCTCGGCGGCCGTTCGCTGGTGCTCGTCGGCATGATGGGGGCCGGCAAATCGTCGGTCGGGCGAAAGCTCGCGGCGCGGCTGGTCCTGCCTTTCGCCGATGCCGACACCGAGATCGAAGCCGCGGCCGGGATGACCATCCCGGAAATTTTCCAGATCCGCGGCGAACCCGAGTTCCGGTCCGGGGAGGCGCGGGTGATCGCACGCCTGCTTGACAGCGGGCCGCAGGTGCTCGCGACCGGCGGCGGCGCCTATATGAACGCCGAAACCCGCAAGCTGATCGGAGAGAAGGGTGTCTCGATCTGGCTGAGGGCGGAGTTCGACGTGCTGATGAGGCGGATCAGGCGCCGCACCGACCGTCCGCTCCTGCATACCGCCGACCCTGATGCCACGCTGAGGCGGCTGATCGATGAGCGCTATCCGGTCTATGCGCTCGCCGAATTGACCATCGAGTCGCGCGACGTTTCGCATGACGTGATCGTCGAGGAAGTGATCGCGGCGCTCGCCGATTATTTTTCGATTTCGCGGAGCAGCCAGCCATGACCATCCCCATTCGCTCCAGTGCTGCGACCGTGGTCGAGGTCGCGCTCGCCGGACGCGCTTATGACATTGTCATCGGGCGCGGCCTCTTGGCCGGGCTCGGCGGACGTGTCGCGGCTTTGCGCCCCGGCGCGCGCGTTGCTATCGTGACCGACGAGGTTGTCGCAAAGCAGCATCTTGCCGCGGCACAGGCATCGTTTGCGCAGGCCGGCATCGAGACCAGCCGCGTTATCGTTCCCGCCGGCGAAGCAACCAAAAGTTATGCGATGTTCGAGCGCGTGTGCGAGGACGTGATTGCGGCGCGCATCGAGCGCGGCGATCTCGTGGTTGCGCTTGGCGGCGGGGTCATCGGCGATCTCGCCGGATTCGCCGCCTCGGCCGTGCGGCGCGGCATCGACTACGTGCAGGTTCCGACAACGCTGCTGGCACAGGTGGATTCGTCGGTCGGCGGCAAGACCGCGGTCAACTCGCGTCATGGCAAGAATCTGGTCGGCGCCTTCCATCAGCCGATCCTGGTGGTCGCGGATACGGCGCTGCTCGACACGCTGCCGCCTCGCATCCTGCGCGCAGGCTATGCCGAGGTCGCCAAATATGGGTTGATCGCGGATGCGGATTTCTTCGCATGGCTGGAGGCCAACTGGCGCGACGTCTTTACCGGCACAGCCGCGCGCGAGCATGCGATTGCGGTGAGTTGCCGCATGAAGGCGCAGATTGTCGCACGCGACGAGCGCGAAACCGGCGACCGGGCGCTGCTCAATCTCGGTCACACCTTCGGCCATGCGCTGGAGGCGGCAGCCGGGTTCTCCGACAAGCTCTATCACGGCGAGGCCATCTCCATCGGGATGGCGCTGTCCTTCGCATTTTCGGCGCGACGGGGCCTGTGTGCGCCTGCGGTTGCGGAGCGGGTCGCGCAGCATCTTGCGTCGGTAGGACTGCCGACCCGGATTGCCGAGATGCCCGGCGAGCGGCCCGACGCCGATCTCCTGATCGAACTGATCGGCCAGGACAAGAAGGTCAAGCGCGGCCGGCTGACTTTCATTCTGGCACGCGGGATCGGAGAAAGCTTCATCGCGCCCGATATCGATGTTGCCGATGTCCGGGACTTCATCACCAGCCAGCTTGACTGACAGATGGATATTCCGGACTGGCTGGCATTACTCATCATCCTCTTCTGCCTCGCGCTGTCGTTCTTCTTTTCGGGCAGCGAGACGGCGCTGACCGCCTTCTCGCGTGCGCGCATGCTGCGCATGGAGAAGGGTGGGAG
>JAEZBA010000445.1 GCA_023430245.1 Pseudomonadota bacterium | reverse complement strand
CTTGATGCTGTTGTGGCCGGATCGCCGGGCGCAGCGATGGCGTGAGGGCATCCTTCGAACAATCATCGGCGCGGCGCTTGCGACTGCTATCGTCACGGCCTCTGATGTGGCCGCGCAGGCGCAGCCGAAACCCGACAACGGAGCGCCGAACAGCAGCGCCATTCCCGAAGTCCCAGGCGACGACATTTTCGGCTTCACCTCGACGACCGACACTGGCGAGAAGGGCGACATCGGTTTCGCCAACGAGTTGACCGGCTTTCGCGGCAAGCGGTCCGGCAGCTACCTGGCGCTGAGCAACAAGATGGAGTTCAGCTACACGCCGGCCGAAGACTGGTGGGTCGCTGCGTCCGGATTCATTTCCTATAACAACATCAACGGCGTCCCGGATTTTCTGAATATCAACAGGACGCAGTTCGAGGGCTTTTCCGCTGAAATCCAGTACCGGGTGATCAAGCGGAGTGCATCCAATCCCTTCGCGCTCGCGGTTGCGGTCGAGCCCGCCTACGCCTTCATCGATCTTTCCACCGGGCAGAAGTCCAACGCCTATGGCGCCGCTTTCAAGCTGCTCGTGGATGCCGTCGTCGTGCCGGACAGAATCTTCTGGGCCGCCAACGTCGTCTGGGCACCGGTTCGTGGGCAGGACGTGACCGATCGCAGCATCTGGACCACGAGTTCGGCCAGCCAGTTGACGACCGCTCTCACCTTCCAGCTTTCGGAGAAGCTGTTCGTCGGCGCAGACTTCATGCAATTCACGACGTATGATGGCAGCTTCTTCAATCAGCGTGCAGGCTACGCTTATTATCTGGGCCCGACACTGCTGTGGAAGATTACCGACAAGGTGGTGTTCAACACCACGTGGCAGCCGCAGATCGCGGGCCGCTCCAGCGACAATACGAATCTGACCTACGACCTCGACACATTCACGCGGTCGCAATTCCGGTTCAAGCTGGCGGTGGGACTGAATTAGCGAAGCCGCACGACGCTCCGCTCGCTGGAGATCCCGGTCGCTCACGGCGCAGGTACGACAATCATTATAATCCGGTGCGGCCTCCGGTTTGTCGTGAATAGCTGCGGAATGGAACATCAGGCCCGTTGGCAGCGCGCATCCCCGCGCATATGGTCGCCGCCCCGAATCGATTGAGGGTGCTGATGGCTGCCGACCTTTCGCGAATTGCGCGCACGATTGCCGACGAGATTGCAGCAAAGCCGCCGCAGGTGACCGCTGCGATCGGACTTCTCGACGAAGGCGCGACTGTTCCCTTCATCGCGCGTTACCGCAAGGAGGTCACCGGCGGACTCGACGACACGCAGTTGCGCCAGCTCGAAGAACGCCTTGCCTATCTGCGCGATCTCGAATCCCGGCGCGACACGGTGCTCGAATCGATTCGTTCGCAGGGCAAGCTCACCGATGAGCTCGAGGCAAAGATCGGCGCGGCGACGACCAAGGCCGAGCTGGAAGACCTGTACCTGCCCTACAAGCCGAAGCGCCGCACCCGCGCCGAGATCGCGCGCGAACGCGGACTCGGCCCGCTCGCCGAAACCATTCTCTCCGACCGTACAGTGGTGCCGCTTGAGCTCGCCGCGCAGTTCATCACCGAGGATGTGCCGGACACCAAGACGGCGCTGGATGGCGCGCGCGACATTCTGGTCGAGACCTTCTCGGAAAACGCCGATCTGGTCGGCCGCCTGCGCACCTATCTCAAGGACAAGGCCACGCTGCATGCCAAGGTCGTTGACGGCAAGCAGGAAGCCGGCGCGAAATTCTCCGACTATTTCGATCACACCGAGCGCTGGGCGACGACGCCCAGTCACCGTGCGCTGGCCATGCTGCGCGGCCGCAACGAGGACATCCTGACGCTCGATGTCGAGATCGATGCCGACAGCACCGCGCCGGTGAAGCCGGTCGAGCAGATGATCGCTGGCGCCTATGCGATCCGTCCGGATGCAGGCGCTGCCGACAAATGGTTGATGGATGTCGCGCGCTGGACCTGGCGCGTGAAGCTCGCGCTGACATTGTCGATCGATCTGATGACCGAGTTGCGCGAGCGCGCCGAAGAAGAAGCGATCCAGGTTTTCGCGCGCAATCTCAAGGATCTGCTACTGGCGGCGCCGGCCGGTTCGCGCGCGACCATCGGCCTCGACCCCGGCATCCGCACCGGCGTGAAGGTTGCCGTTGTCGACAACACCGGCAAGCTGCTTGAGACCACAACGGTCTATCCGTTCCAGCCGAAGAACGATGTGCGCGGTGCGCAGGCCGAAATCGGCCGGCTGATCGTACGTCACAAGGTTGAACTGATCGCCATCGGCAACGGCACCGCGAGCCGCGAGACCGACAAACTGGTCGCCGATCTATTGGCCGACATGCCAGCACCGAAGCCGATCAAGGTGGTGGTGAGCGAAGCCGGTGCGTCGGTTTACTCCGCCTCGGCGACTGCCGCCGCAGAGTTTCCGGGTCTCGACGTGTCGCTGCGCGGCGCGGTGTCGATCGCGCGCCGCCTGCAGGACCCCCTGGCCGAACTGGTCAAGATCGAGCCGAAATCGATCGGCGTCGGGCAATATCAGCACGATGTCGACCAGTACCGCCTGGCGCGCTCGCTCGACGCGGTTGTGGAAGATGCTGTGAACGCGGTCGGTGTCGATCTCAACACCGCGTCGGCACCGTTGCTGGCGCGGGTGTCGGGCCTGGGCGCGTCACTGGCCGAGATGATCGTCGCGCATCGCGACAAGGTCGGCGCCTTCAGGAACCGCAAGCAATTGCTCGAGGTGGCGCGGCTTGGACCGCGCACCTTCGAACTCTGCGCCGGGTTCCTGCGTATTCCGAACGGCGACGAGCCGCTTGATGCGTCATCGGTCCATCCGGAAGCCTATGGCGTCGCCTCGAAAATCGTTTCCGCTTGCGGCCGCGATGTACGCTCCCTGATGGGCGACAGCACCGCGCTGAAGGCGCTCGATCCGGGCGTCTTCGTCGACGAGCGCTTCGGCCTGCCGACGGTGCGCGACATTCTGACGGAGCTCGAAAAGCCCGGCCGCGATCCGCGTCCGAGCTTCAAGACCGCAACCTTCACCGACGGCGTCGAGGAGATCAGCGATCTGAAGCCCGGCATGCTGCTGGAA
>JAEZBA010000430.1 GCA_023430245.1 Pseudomonadota bacterium | reverse complement strand
GACATGCGCCTTTATACCGCGCCGCGTGGCCGTGCCAAACGCTATGGCCGCCGCGCGCTCACTCCGCCGCGTGCGATACGGCCTCGTCCATCTTGCGGACAGGGTTGCCCAGCTTGCCGAGCCCGGTGATCGGCACGCTGCCCGGACCGCCATAGGCCGTGAAGTTGGCGGTATGCAGGCTGCGCTTGGCGACGCCGGGACGGAACGCGGTGCCCATCGAGATCACGTCACCCGGCCACAGCGAATGGTAGCGGGTGATATAGGCGATCACGTCCGGCACGCCATAGGTATAAAAGGCGGTCGAATCCTCGGCGATCAGTTCGTCCTTGTGCCAGGCCAGCACATCGAGCGTATGCGGGTCCGGCACCTCGTCCTTGGTCACGAGATAGGGACCGAACGGACCGAACGTGTCCGAGCCCTTGTAGCGCGCCGTATAGGACAGATGCTGCTCGCGCCGTTCCACCTTGGTGGGATCCTCTTTCGACGGATACAGCGCGTAGTAATGCACCATGTCCTGCGAGCGCATGAAGTTGCCGGTCATGTCATTGAGGATCGAATAGCCGTAGACGACGTCGAGCGCGTCCTTCGCGTCCACGTGCCGGCAGGTCTTGCCGATGATGACGGCCAGTTCCGGCTCCGGATGCACTGAGCCGTAATAGTTATAGACCTCGATCGGCTGGTTGTGCCCGACCAACGACGACGCCGGCTTCAGGAAGAACAGCGGATGATCGGGCGCCGAGATCTTGCGCTCGTTGCTCGCCGAATTGTTCAGCGCCACGCCGCAGATTTTCGAAGGCCGCCGCACCGGCGGATGATAGACGATCTCGCTTTCCGGGATAACCGTCAGCTTACCGGGCTGGTCCTTGGCGAAGGCCTGTGCATCGCGCAGGAAGCGCGTGCCGGCGTCACCCGCCTCGATCAGCGCCAGCATGTCGGCAACGGGCTCGCGTCCGAGTGCGGTTGCAATTTCGCCGAGATCGGCGACGCGGTCGTCGTCCAGCGCAAAGCCGAGGCGGTCGCGATCCTTCCAGCGGAAGCTCAGGAGTTTCAAGGGCGTCGTCCCTGTCGTTGTCGTTTAGTTGCGGAGACAATGTTGGAGCGCCCGGAGCGAGTCAAGAATCCGCCTGCCCACCCCCGCCCATCGCGGAACGGCGCGCGTGCCTCACCCGTCGAGTTCACCGTAAGCCCGGAAGATTCCCGTCTCATTGAACGGTATCCGACGCTCGCTCCCGAGATAGGCGGCGATCCGCGGGCGTGCGGCCACACGCGCCGCAAGACCGGTGAGACGCGGATGCTTCTTCGCTAGCCGCTTGCTTAGTTTCGGAAAGGCGTAGCGCATGCCATCCACGATCTGGAACAGCGACAGGTCGGCATAGCTGCAGCGGCGGCCGGCAACATAGGGGCCGCCGGATGCCGTCAGCGCGCGCTCGAAATAGTCGAAGAATTTCGGCGCCCGGTGCGCACGAAAGTCTGCCGCGCGGCGCGCCGCTTCCGGCTTCTGGTCCTCGTAGTAAAGACCCGACCCGATCGGGTGATGGGTATCATGGATCTCGACCACGAAATCCATGATCGTGAGCTGCAATTGATGCACCCACAGCCGGCCGGCTTCGGATGTCGGCGCAAGCCTCAAATGGTCGCCGAGATAGAGCAGGATGTTCGCCGTCTGCGCGATCATCAGCCTGCCGGCTTTCAGGACCGGCGGCGCGAACGGCGGGGTTTTCAGCCCGCGCCCCCCAATCAGCGCCATCATCTGGTCCTGACCGCCGGGCTGACGCGCCACATCGACATAATCGGCCGCGGCCTCCTCCAGCGCGAGCCGCACGAACTCGCCCCGACCCTGAATTTCCGGCCAATAATAAAGCCCGTAGCGCATGGTGCCCGCCCTAATTCCCTGATTTGATACGCCATCATAACGCAGACCGGCGGCATTCGGTCGCCGCTCCGGTTCCCGCGTTCAGGTTAATGCCGCGCGCGGCTTGAAGCCGGAACCGCCGCGTGCGACGGCTAACTCCGAGTAGCTGTGGCGGACGCGTTCATGTTTGGTATCCCACTCGAATATCTGATGTTCGGCGGCATCGGCTTTTGCCTGGCATGGCTCACCGCACTGATGGTTCTGCCCGCGGTGCATAACCGTGCGGTTCGCCTCGCGCGCCAGCGCTATGACGATCTTCCGCTGTCGATGCAGGAAATCCGCGCGGAAAAGGACACGCTCCGCGCCGGGTTCGCCGCCGCCACCCGCGATCTCGAACTCCGGATCGAAAAGCTTCGGGAAAAGACCGTCGCGCATGCGACCGATGGCGCGAAAAAGAACCAGCTCATCGAGCGGCTGAAGCAGGAAGTCGAAACGGTGACCGCCGCGTTGCGCGAGAGCGAAACCCGTGAACAATCCGCGCGCGACGGCCTGCGCGAAGCCAGGCGCGGCTTCGCCGACAAGGACGTGACACTCGGCAATGTCGAAGGCGAGATTACCGTTCTGCGGCGAGAATTGTCGGTCAAGGACGCCGCGCTGCAGGCCGCGCTCCGCGAAATCGAGACGGTGCGCAGCGAT
>JAEZBA010000417.1 GCA_023430245.1 Pseudomonadota bacterium | reverse complement strand
ACCTTGAGATCGACATCCGGCGCCAGCGGAACTTTCCGCACATGCACTTTCAGGATCTTCTCGCGGCCGACGACGTCCGGGTTCGGCACCACGACCTGACGGTCGAAGCGGCCGGGACGCAGCAGCGCCGGGTCGAGAACGTCCGGACGGTTGGTCGCGGCGATGATGATGATGCCTTCGTTCGCCTCAAAGCCGTCCATCTCGACCAGCAGCTGGTTCAGCGTCTGCTCGCGCTCGTCATTGCCGCCGCCGAGACCGGCGCCGCGATGACGACCGACCGCATCGATTTCGTCGATGAAGATGATGCAGGGCGCGTTCTTCTTCGCCTGCTCGAACATGTCGCGGACGCGGCTGGCGCCAACGCCGACGAACATTTCGACGAAGTCAGAACCGGAAATCGTGAAGAACGGCACATTGGCTTCGCCGGCCACCGCACGGGCGATCAGCGTCTTACCCGTTCCCGGAGGACCGACCAGCAGTACGCCGCGCGGAATGCGTCCGCCGAGGCGCTGGAATTTCGAGGGGTCGCGCAGGAATTCGACGATTTCCTGCAAATCCTGCTTGGCTTCGTCGACGCCGGCGACGTCTTCGAAGGTCACGCGGCCATGCGCTTCGGTCAGCAGCTTGGCGCGCGACTTGCCGAAGCCCATCGCCTTGCCGGCGCCGCCCTGCATCTGCCGCGAGAGAAAAATCCACACGCCGAACAGCGCAATGAACGGGAGCCACGACACCAGCAATTGCACAAACCACGGCACCTGCTCCTGCGGCGAGCGCGCGGTGATGGTGACGCCCTTGCCATAGAGGCGCTGGACCAGGGTCGGATCGTTCGGGGCGTAGGTGGTGAACGGCTTCAGATCGGTGAAGGTGCCGTGAATCTCCTGACCCTGGATGACGACGTCCCGGACGCGGCCGGCATCGACCTCGGTCAAAAGCTGCGAGAAGGAAATGTCCTGTGACGCCTGGCGCTGGCTCGGCGACTGGAACAGGGTGAAAAGGGCAAGGACCAACAGGACGATGATCACCCAGAGGGCGAAGTTCCGAAGATTTGCGTTCATCACGTGTCCTTGTTGAACCGCACCGTCCAGAGCGCACGTTGCATCCAGAAAGCGACTTCCATCAGGTGCGGGCGGGAGAGGGCTCTGAAACATACCCCCCGCCGCTGCAATGTATGTCTGCCGACCCCGCCTGCCAAGTGAACCGGCGTGCAAACCGCGGCCGGCAGCCACCCCCAGGGCGGAACCACTCTAACGCGTCCCGGCCGGTCCGATTGGAGCAGTTTTCCCTGTGGTTAAGACCGGAATACGGCGTCCGGCGGACGTCCCCGGCTGTGTCCGGCGCGGGGGTGCCCGCTCGATAATCAGTTCGGCGGACGTCGCGGTGACCATCGCGCCGGCCAGCGTTCGGCGAAAACCGGCCCCGCCTGGCGCCTGCATCAAGGCCGCGAACAGCGTTTCCAGCTTGCTGAGTTCGACCGGCCCCTCATGTCCGGCGTCCCCGATTGCCTGGCCGAGCAGCCTGAGCCCGATTTCGGCCGGCAAAGCCATGAAATCCTGACGGTCGAACACGATCCGGCCGCCCTCCTCCAGGGCTGTGAGCGCGACCCGCTCCGAGGCCGCCGCCACGGCATGGCGCAAGGCGGCATCCGCGCGCTGCAGACGCCGCGCCAGCGTCGCGAGCCGCTCCGCGGTCAGGCCCTCGGCCGCGAGGTGCGGCATGATCTGGCGCAGGCGCGGCCGGGTGTGACGAGGATCGCGGTTGCTCGGATCGTCGGCATACGGAATGCCCGCCTCGCGCAGGGTGGCCAGCAGGCGTGCCTTGGGCAAGGACAGGAGCGGTCGCGCCAGCATGAGTGCTGGCTCGCCGGGATAGGGAGCGAGTGCCGTCATCGCCTGCAATCCGGCTGGCCCGCTGCCGCACAGAAGCCGAAACAGGACCGTCTCGGCCTGGTCGTCCAGCGTATGCGCGGTCAGGACCTGACCAGCGGCGACGCTCTTTGCCTCCTGTGCGATGAGGGCATAGCGCGCGTTGCGGGCGGCCTCCTGAATGCCGGTTTTCGGCTTCGCCCCGGCCCAGCGCAGGATGCGATGCGCGACCCCGAGGCGCTGCGCGAAACTCCCGACGGCCTTTGCCTCCCGCCCGGCCTCCGGGCGCAGGCCATGATCGACCGTGACCGCGATCAGTTCCGGGCCATCCTTGCGAGCCGCACGCCAGCGCGACGCGAGCCACAGCAGCGCCATGGAATCGGGCCCGCCGGACACCGCAATCACGATCCTGGGCTGGTCCGTGAACGGCGCGAATAGCTTGCGCGCTTCGGCGGCCGATACCGGTTGGGCGTCAGCAGCCGACACGCTTTTGTTCCCGCTCGACCGCCTGTTTCACGGCGACCGACGATCGCGGATACTTCCGCGCAACCTCGGCGAAAGACGCGCAGGCCATTTCCTTCTGCCGGAGCGCCGCCAGCGACTGGCCAAGGCGCAAGAGCGAATCCGGTGCGCGGGAGGCGGTCTCGTATTTGGTGGTGACCACCAGATAGACCTCGGCCGCTTCCTGATATTGCCTGCGGTTGAACAGGCTTTCGCCAAGCCAGTAATTGGCATCGGGCGCCAGCCGATCGGAGGGAAACCGCTCCAGGAAGTCCCGGAACGTCTGTTCGGCCGAGGCATAATCCTTTTGCCGGATAAAGCCGACGCCGAGATCGAAATAATCGCGTGGCGAATTGCCGGGCGGCTGCACCGCGGCAACGCCGGTGCCGCCCATCTGCCGCTGCGGCGGAGGTGGCAGCGCAATCCCACGACGCGACGGATCAAGATCCATCGGCGCCCCGGGCCCGCCGTCCTCGTTGTCGGCCATCGGTGCCGACGGTTGACCGGCCGGCAAAGTACCAAGCGGACGCGGCACGCCGGGAGCGGCCGGGTTGGCATTTGGGTCGAAGGCGTCACCACGGCGCCCGCCGGGTGCCGGGAATGCAACCGCATTCGAATTGTCGCGATGGGCGTAGCGCGGGTCCGCCGCCGGACCGCGCGGGTCGATACCATAGCGCGGATCGGCACCCTGATCGGGCGGCGGAAGGTCGGCCTCGGATCGCCTGCCGGGCATCGGCATTGGCTGCTGCATCGGCTGCTGCTGCTGCATCGGGGGTCGCTGCGGCTGCCCTCGCTGCGCGGGCTCGGCCATGCCGGCACCGCCTCGCACCTGCTGCTCGAGTTGCTGATTGCGGAACTGCAACTGCTCGACCTGACCGGTGAGCTGGCGGACCTGGTTCTCCAATGCTTCAAGCCGCATCACGAGATCGGACGCAGTCATTTGCGCCGAAGCGGGAATCGCGGACGTGAACAGGGCCACCAGGGCGACGACGAATAGATGCGGCTTCAGGCGCATGAGACAGCAACTCTGCACGGGGATACCGCACCATAGCATAGGCGGCGAGGCGTCGAAATTATGACTTGCGGGACGCGCGACCGATTGCGCGCTCATCCCGCCGAACTGGGCGCCGTCACCTTCGGCTTCTTTCGCGATTGCAGCCATTCCTCGAAGCGCTGGATCAGCACGAACAGCGACGGCACAAACAGCACCGCGAGACAGGTCGACGCGATCATGCCGGTGAACACGGTCAGGCCGATCGACTTGCGGGAATTGGCGCCCGCGCCGGTCGCCAGCACCAGCGGCACCATGCTGATGATGAAGGCGAAAGACGTCATCAGAATCGCACGGAAACGCGCACGCGCGGCATCGACCGCCGCTTCGAGAATCGGTTTGCCATCGCGCACCCGGTGCTCGCGCGCGACTTCGACGATCAGGATCGCGTTCTTGGCGGCCAGCGCGATGAGCAGAACGAGACCGATCTGGGTATAGAGGTTGTTGTCGAGGTTGAGGCCTTTCAGCGCGAGCACGGGCCCAACCAGCGCAAGCGGCACCGACAGGATGATCGAGACCGGCGCATACCAGCTCTCATACTGGCCGGCGAGGACCAGATACACGAGCAGCATGGCGAGCGCGAAGACGATATACATCTGATTGCCGACCGTCTTCTCCTGATACGACATCGCCGTCCATTCGAAATACGACCCGCGCGGCAGCGTCCGGTTCGCAATCTGCTCCATCAATGACAACGCTTCGCCCGAGGAGAAGCCGGATGCCGGCAGACCGATGACGGTGGAGGCCGGATAGAGATTGTAGAGCGTGATCAGCGACGGTCCGACCGACGGCGTGACCTTCACCAGCGTGCCGACCGGCACCATGTCGCCCTTCTCGCTGCGCACGGACAACTTGTCGATGTCGCTCTGCTTGACGCGATATTGCGAGTCGGCCTGCACATAGACTTGGAACGTCCGGCCGAACTTGTTGAATTGCGCAACATAGGTCGAGCCGAGATAGCTCGATATCGACTCGAACACCGCGTTGACCGGCACGAACAGCGTTTGCGCCTTCACCCGGTCGACCTCGACGATGAGTTGCGGCACATCGGCGCGAAACGACGTCTGTACGCGCTGCAATCCGGTCTGCGACCGCGCATTGCTGACGATCTGGTTGGTGATGGCCTGCAGCTTGGTGAAGTCGAAAGACCCGTCGCGCAACTGCACCATCATGGTGAAACCGCCGGCATTGCCAATGCCCTGGATCGGCGGCGGCGGCAGGACGGCGATCTTCGCCTCCATGATCTGAT
>JAEZBA010000696.1 GCA_023430245.1 Pseudomonadota bacterium | reverse complement strand
TTTCCGGAAAAGACCGAGGAGTTCCGGGTCGAGGTCAACCTGACCGCCAACCTGTCGGTCATCAATCCGTTCGACTTCTTCGTCGAGGCCTATGCGCAGGAGTTCCCGTTCGTCTATTCCGACGACCTGCGCTTCGACCTCGCCGCCTATCTGACCCCGGAGCCGGCCGGTCCGCTGGTGTCAGACTTCATCGCGTCCTTGCCGCAAGGCGCCGAGCGAACCATCGATTTCCTAGTCGGCCTGAATCACAGGCTGCAGCAGCGCGTGCGTTATCTCATCCGGATGGAAGCGGGCGTGCAGTCCCCGGAAGAGACCCTGTCGATCGGGTCGGGCTCGTGCCGCGACTCCGCCTGGCTCCTGGTCAATGTCGCGCGCCATCTCGGGCTCGCGGCGCGGTTCGTGTCGGGCTATCTGATTCAGCTGACGGCCGATGTCGATCCGCTGGAGGGCCCCAAGGGGACCGACAAGGATTTCTGCGATCTGCATGCCTGGGCAGAAATCTATGTGCCCGGCGCCGGCTGGATCGGCTTCGACGTGACCTCCGGGTTGTTGTGCGGCGAGGGCCACATTCCGCTGGCGGCAACCCCGCATTATCAATCGGCGGCGCCAATCACCGGCACCGTCGACGCCGCCAACACCAATTTCCATTTCGAAATGCGGGTCGACCGCATCCACGAGGCGCCGCGGGTCACCAAGCCATTCTCGGACGAGACCTGGGTGAAGCTCGATGCGCTGGGCGAGCGGGTCGACCGGGACCTGAAGGCCAACGATGTGCGGCTGACGATGGGCGGCGAGCCGACCTTCGTCTCGATCGACGATTTCGAAAGCGCGGAATGGAATACGGCCGCCGTCGGCCCGACCAAGCGCGCGCTTGCCGATACCCTGATCCGCAAGCTGCGAGAGCGTTTTGCGCCCAACGGCTTCCTGCATTACGGGCAGGGCAAATGGTACCCGGGCGAAAGCCTGCCACGCTGGGCCTTCGGGCTGTACTGGCGCAAGGATGGCGAACCGATCTGGGGCGATGCCAGCCTGATCGCGCGCGAGGCCGGTCCCCGCGACGCCGTGATCGAACAAGCGGAGGCATTCACCGTCGACTTTGCCGACCGGCTGGGTGTCGGAGCCGAATTCGCGCTGCCTGCCTTCGAAGACCCGGCGGTCTGGGCTCTGAAAGAGGCCGAACTGCCCGAGAATGTCGATCCGACCGATCCGAAGATCGACGATCCGGAGACCCGCGCGCGGATGGTGCGGACATTCGAGCGCGGCCTGTCGAAGCCGTCGGGCTTCGTGCTGCCGATCCAGGCGTGGCAGTCGCAATCGACCGACCGGCGCTGGAAGAGCGAAAAATGGACGCTGCGGCGCGGCAAGCTGTTTCTGGTACCGGGCGACTCTCCGGTGGGATTCCGGCTGCCGCTGGGAGCGCTCCCCTGGGTGCCGCGCTCGGACTATCCGTATGTGCATCCGCAGGACCCGACCGAGCCGCGCGAGCCGTTGCCATCGCGCGAACAACTGGCCCAGATCTATAACGATGGTGGCGGCTCGGCCGAGGCCAATGCCGATCGTCAGACCCGGATCGAGCAGGTCGCGGTGGCGGGCGCGGTGCGGACCGCGATCTCGATCGAGCCGCGTGACGGCATTCTCTGCGTGTTCATGCCGCCGGTGGAGCGGCTCGAAGACTATCTCGAATTGCTTGCCGCGATCGAGCAGAGCGCGCGCGCGACCGGCACGCCGGTTCATATCGAAGGCTATCCGCCGCCGCATGATCCGCGGCTCAACGTGATCAAGGTGACGCCCGACCCCGGCGTGATCGAAGTGAATGTGCATCCGGCATCAAGCTGGCGCGAGGCGGTCGAGATCACCACCGATCTCTATGAGGAAGCACGGCAGACGCGGCTCGGCACCGACAAGTTCATGATCGACGGCCGTCATGTCGGTACCGGCGGCGGCAATCACGTCGTGATCGGAGGGGCGACGCCGCTGGATTCGCCGTTCCTGCGCAGACCCGATCTGCTGCGCAGTCTGGTTCTTTACTGGCAGCGGCATCCGTCGCTGTCCTATCTGTTTTCCGGGCTGTTCATCGGGCCGACCAGCCAGGCGCCGCGCATGGACGAAGCGCGGCATGACGGCCTCTACGAACTCGAGGTCGCGCTCGACCTGATGCCGGACGGCGAGGCGCATATTCCGCCATGGCTGGTGGACCGGCTGTTCCGCAACATTCTGGCCGATGTCACCGGCAACACCCATCGCGCGGAGATCTGCATCGACAAGCTGTATTCGCCCGACGGACCGACCGGACGGCTCGGCCTGATCGAATTTCGGTCGTTCGAAATGCCGCCCGATCCGCGGATGTCGCTCGCGCAGCAATTGCTGATCCGTGCGCTGGTGTCGTGGTTCTGGCGCGAGCCGCAATTCGGCAAGCTGACGCGCTGGGGCACCACGCTGCACGACCGCTTCATGCTGCCCCACTATGTCTGGCAGGATTTTCTCGGCGTGCTCGCCGATCTCGGTCGCGCCGGCTATCACTTCGATCCGGAATGGTTCAAGGCGCAATGGGAATTCCGTTTCCCGTTCTACGGTGCGGTCGAGTATGCGGGCGTGAAGCTCGAACTGCGGCAGGCTCTGGAGCCATGGCATGTGCTGGCGGAAGAGAGCGCCGCGGGTGGGACCGTGCGCTTCGTCGATTCGTCGGTCGAGCGCTTGCAAGTGAAAGTGACCGGCTTCGTACCGGAGCGGTATGTCATTGCGTGCAACCGCCGGCGGATGCCGATGACGTCCACCGGTGAAACGGGAGAAGCGGTCGCGGGCGTGCGATTCAAGGCCTGGCAGCCGGTTTCAGGACTGCACCCGACCATCCCTGTGCACGCGCCGTTGACCTTTGACATTATCGACGCCTGGAACAGGCGTTCGCTCGGCGGCTGCGTCTATCACGTCGCGCATC
>JAEZBA010000695.1 GCA_023430245.1 Pseudomonadota bacterium | reverse complement strand
TTTGCGGGGACCGGTTTCGCAGGCGGGCCCGGAGCACGCCCTGCAACCAATTGTCTCACGGATGCGCGGCGATACCGGTCGTGCCGCCAGCGGGCGCCCAGGCGATTTCCGCCACCAGCTTCGAAATCAGCGCCTGGCCGAACGACTGAAAGTTCTCGGCCACCGTGACGAAGGCGCCGGGGCCGCCGATGACATTGTCCTGGAAATATTTCGCCAGGCCGCCGGGCGGATTGGTGTGCTCGGGGTTCCAGGGCAGCGGTCTCTCGCTCAGGATCACCAGTCCATTGATGGTGACGCCTGTGGCCAGCGCGTCTTCGCGCGCCGCAAGCAGGCCGCGTCCCGAATTATGGGTCCCGTCTCCCGAGATATCGATGGTGCGCCGGGGAGCCTCGAACGGCGCGCGTGCCAGCGTCTCCATCGAGAAATCGATCGCGCCCGAAATCGAGGTGCGATCGGCGAAGGCGCGGGGCGCCTCGACCAGTGCGTCGGAGAATTTGCGCGCCGCGTCGGGGCCGTCGATGAGGGTCCACTCGATCACGACTTTCTGCGCGCCGGCACCGGACCATTCGATGTAGCAGAGCGCGATGCGGCGGTTCGCGCCGGACATGATCGCATTCATGACCCGAGGATCGTTGATGGCGGCGGCATAGCCGTCGCGCTGCAACTGAAATTTCGTATGGTCGACGCTGCGTGACACGTCGGCGGCCAGGACCAGCAGGAGATCGACTGCCTCGGCAGCGCGTGCGGAGAGCGGCGCCGCGACCAGTGCAAGAACGGTCAGAAGGATGCGCAGCAAGGTCATGACGCATGCTCCGGCGCAGCGGAACCGTTCTGCCGCGCCCTCACAAAGTCTAGCAACGTCTATGGCGAAAGTCAGCCGAAGCGGATGGAAAGCCCCGGCAGCGGGATGCCGGACAGTGGCCCGATATTGCGTCCGGCGGGACGCTTACCCCGTGCGACCGGTGGAACGTGGATCGCGGCCGCCACCGCAATCACGTGCGATCGTCGCGATGTCGGCGGTCATTGAGCCAGCGCGCGCGCGGCAGGAAATGCGATCTCGACCAGCGTGCCGGCATTGACCGCACTCTTGATTTCGAAGCGCGCCCGGTTGGCTTCGACCAGCGCCTTGGTAAGCGGCAGGCCCAGTCCGGTTCCGCTGGCGTCGGTGCGCGAGGAGGTCGCGAGCTGGCGGAACGGCTGCAAGGCGGTCTCGATATCCTTCTCGCTCATGCCGATGCCGGTGTCGCGGACCCGCAAGGTGACGTGGCCGTCATCGTTGGCGGCCGTCGAAACGATCACCTGGCCGCCGGCGCCGGTGAACTTGATCGAGTTCGACAGGAGATTAAGCACGATCTGCCGGATCGAGCGGGTATCGGCGACGATGCCGGGAATGTTCATCGACAGCGCGGTGCGCACGATCACGCGGGCCCGGCTCGCCTGGGTCTGCATGATCGCAACCGATTGCTGGGTCACCTCGTTCAGATCGACGCTTTCGAAGCTCAGCTCCATCTTGCCGGCCTCGATCTTCGACAGATCGAGCAGGTCGTTGAGCAGCGAGACAACATGGGCGCCGGAGGCGTTGATGTCTTTCAGGTAATCGCGATAGCGCTCGTTGCCGAGCGGGCCGAAGCGCTCCTCCATCATGATCTCGGAAAAGCCGATGATCGCATTCAGCGGCGTGCGCATCTCATGGCTGATCTTGGCGAGGAATTCGGATTTCGCCGCCGATGCCTTTTCCGCCTGCTGGCGTGCGAGCGTCATGTCGGTCTGTGCCTCTTTCCACCGCGTCATATCGCGGAACAGGGCGTGGAAACGGGTGCCGGAAACATTGGCGCGGCCGAGCGTGAGTTGCAGCGAAATCAGGCCGCCCTGGCGACGCCGGCCGATGATCTCGCCGCTGTCGTCGTCCGAGCTTGTCTCTCCGCGAACGAGGCGGTCGAGGCGTGATCTCGCAATCCGCTCGCTCTCTGGGGCAAACAAATCACCGAATACCTTGCCCGCCAGCGCACCCGCATCGTAGCCGAACAGCCTTTCGGCGCGTGCCGTTGCCGTCACGATCCGTGTGTCCCGGTCGAGCGTGATAACGCCGTCGCTCGCGAGATCCAGCAACGCGGCAAGCTCCGTGGCATCCGTCGCGTCGGTTGGCGCCGATGCGGCCGGCTGCAGCGTCAGGACCATCGCGGCTTCGCCCGCGACCGGTGCTGTGACCAGGCGGCCTTCCAATGCAGGCCTGTCGTCCGCCGCGGCGATATGCAGGCGTTGTCCGCCGTCGTCGTCGGCGCCGTTGATTTCCACCAGCAGGGAATCGAGGCCGCCCGCCTCGGCGAAACCGGCCAGCGAATCATGCCCGGCCAGTTTCAGGAATGCGGGGTTGGCGTAGAGCAAGTTTGAGCCGCGATAGATCAACACCCCAAGCGGAAGCTGCTCAAGGACGGGGTGCTGAAGCGCAAGGTCGTCGTCTTCCGGAAGCAATTCCGGAATCGCCTCGGTCTGGACCGGCGCGGGCGCCTGCAAAGCCGCGGCCGGCAGCGGCGGCAAATAGGGCGCGTCGTCGCGCGGATCGTCTTTCTCGACAAGGCCGCGGGCAAGCTCATCGGCGCCCTTGAGCCGCATGCTCAACCGGCTGGCGAGATCGCGGAAGGCGCTGCGCTCGGCGGAGTTCAGACCGGCTGTTTTCGGATCGGAGAAGGCGGCGGGAAACGGGACCACGTTTTCCGGAGGCGGCGACAGATCCGTCGCCGGCGCTGTGTTGTCTTCGCGTGCATCCGAACGCGCGTCGTCGGTCGCTTCAGGCGCTGGCGTCGGGGCGTCGTCATCCTCGTGCGGCACGGTCGTGTCGCGATCGAGGGCGGTGTCGAGCGCGAAGGTATCATTGTTCGAACGCGCCGCACTGACGTGCGTGTGCTGCGCCGAATCGCTCGCTGTTTCGTCGGCGGTCGCGGGTGCGGCCGTCACTGGGTGAGCCGCCAACGGTGCAGCTTCGGATCGCTGCGACGGCGATCCTGCGATTGATTCAGCCGCATCGCTCTCATTGGCTGACGCGGTACCCTGCCACACGCCCAGTCCACGATATCCGCGGAAGATGTGCGCGCGATCGAAAACCGGAATCGCCGACAGCGTAACCGGAACGGTGGCTTCGCTTGCGGTCGGCCAGTTCACGTCAATGGAGGACCAGGTGGAGCGCGAGACCAATGCATTGGCGATCCGGCCGTCCGGATCGAGTGCGAGTTTGGCCGATATTTCGCCCCAGAAGCGACCGAGCAGCTTGGATGTACGTGGTCCGGCCAGCGCCAGAAACTCATCGCCCGTGATCGTGAACCGGTTCTCGGCGTCCGTCTCCCAGACGAAGCGCAACGGATGCCGGCGCTCCGCCGATGGTCTGCGATCGTCTGAGAGGACGTTGCGCGGCGGCACCCTTGTCATCGCGGTGATCGCCTCCGCAATGGGTGACAGATCGAGGAGATCCTGCTGCGCCGCGACACCCGCGCCGGTCGGTTCGCTTGTGATCGGCTGCGAATTCGCCGGAAACAAGGCGAGCACGATGGCGTCGCCGCCGTTGCCGATTTTCAGTGTCTCGATCCCGTGGACGGGATCGTCGAGATCGCGGAGCGATGCGGCCTTGTCGATGCGGCCCAAGGCGTCAGCCGTCGCATGCAGGAGCGATCCGTCCGGGCCGAAAGCGGCGACCGCGTTGCGTCCCTCGATTCCCTCCTCGATCAGGTAGCGGGCGCGTTCGGCGAGCGCCGGCACCGGGCCCGCGCTTTCGGTCGCGGCGACAAGGATCGCGGGACCCGCCTCCCGTTGCAGACAGGCGCAGGTGCAGGTCAGCGGCTGGCCGAGAGAGGTACCCAGCCCGCGCAGGCGCTCCAGCCGTGGCGTTCCGTCGGGCCGCAGCGTTTCGGCACTGCGCGCGATTCGGGCGGCGAGGTCCTGGGGCACCGGGAAGCCACTGGAATCCCGGCGATGGGCCAGGCCGAGCAGGGCGGCGCCTGCGGCATTCGCAAAGAGCAGGCGCGAGCCGTCGCTGGCGAACAGCCATGCCGGGCGCGCGCTGCTCGCATGCGTCGCGATGGCAGGGTCGCGCAGGATATCGGGGGGTGGCCGGTCCATGTCCGTGTGGCGCCGGTTATAGGCGCTGTCCTGCTCCAAGACGTTGCATTTTAAGAGATTCTTAATAGGCCGCGTGCCGCTCTGCGTCCATGCGGGGCCGGGACCCGTCGCGGATAACCTTAACTCCGCTCGCTTTTGGCCCCGCAGCGAATTCTCTGCGCGGCGAAACCGCATCCGCAATCCCGTGTTACTGTGCAAAACTAAAGGCTCACGACTTCAAACTGGACGGGGACAGCCATGGATCACATGAAGCCCTTCGAAGTGCCGGCGGACATGCGCAAATTCGCCGAGCAGAGTGTGGAACAGGCGCGCCAGGCCTTCGACCGCTTCATTACTGCCGCACACGAGGCGGTGGCCGATTTCGAGGGGCGGGCGCAAACCGCGCGCAGCGGCGCCATGGATGTCGGCGGCCGGGCCATGAACTTCGCCGAGCGCAACATGGCGGCATCGTTCGAATTCGCCCAGCAGCTGGTCCGGGCCAAGGACGTGCAGGAGGTCATCCGCCTGCAGACGGAATACGTGAAGGCGCAGGTGCAGGCCCTGAACGAACAAACCAAGGAGCTGGCGGATACCGCGGCCCGGGTCGCCAAGGACGCGTCCTCGAAGCCTGTTTGAGAGGCGTTCTCCGATCCTGATCTATTCGCGCGAGCCTGCTTTCAAATCGCCCGGATGCGGCCCTGTTTGGGGCTAAGTAACGGAATATACTGGCAAAAATGGTGCATTGCACAATTTTATTGCAATGCACCATAACCAATGTTATAGAGTGGTTCGCAGCCAGCTCAGCCCAGCCCCCCTGGAAGGATCAGTCATGACCGAAGCTAGCGTAAAGACGAAGAAGTCCGCCTTCGAAATGCCGACGTTTGAAATGCCGAATTTCGAGATGCCCAAGATGGAAGTCCCGGCCGCGTTCCGCGAACTCGCGGAAAAGAGCGTGTCGCAGGCCAAGGACAATTGGGAAAAGATGAAGGCCGTCACCGAGGACGCCACCGACATGATCGAGTCGAGCTACTCGACCGCCTCCAAGGGCGCCTCCGATTACGGCCTTGCCCTGATCGACGCCGCCCGCGCCAACACCAACGCAGCCTTCGATTTCTACAGCCAGCTGATGACCGCGAAGTCGATGTCTGAAATGATCGAGCTGTCGACCGCGCATGCGCGCAAGCAGTTCGAGACCGCCACCGCGCAGTCCAAGGATCTCACCGCACTGGCCCAGAAGGTCGCGACCGAGAGCATGGAGCCGATCAAGTCCGGCATGACCACCGCTTTCAAGAAGGCCGCCTGATCGCGCGTCGATCGCAGGCTTTGAGTGATCAGCCCGGGCCGTATGCCCGGGCTTTTTTCTTGCCGGAATTTGGTCGCAGGCTGGCCAGCACGCCGGTGGGGAACCTCATTCCGGCGGTGCCGGACCGCTTGGGATAGCCGGGCGCGGATTGCTTGCCAAACCGGGCCTGAGCCCCTAGTTTCCGGCCGTCTTCGCCGGGCCGCGCCGCGTCGCCAGCCCCGTATTTGCGAATGCAGCTGTAGCTCAGTTGGTTAGAGCGCCTGACTGTGGATCAGGAGGTCGGAGGTTCAAGTCCCCCCAGCTGTACCAACTAACTCTCGGTCGTATCCCATATCCTGTGAGCGATTTGTGCGCTGACACCGCCGCGCCTCCGGGCGTCGCCGGGCAACACGCGACAGCTTGTCTAACGTGCATCCCGCCGCCGGTTTCCTTGCCGGTGCGTGTTGGCGGACGCTGCATCGTCTCATTCCCCATCAAGGGGAGGAGCCGGCCTAAGACGTTCTTTCTAAGAGATCTCGGTTAGCCGAAGAAGCGGGTCGAGCGTCGCGTATAAAGCGCGTCGGGAGCGACGCGAAACCGTAGATGATGTTGTTGATACCCACTGTCGGCTCTCCCACTT
>JAEZBA010000390.1 GCA_023430245.1 Pseudomonadota bacterium | reverse complement strand
GCACCGTCGGCGCCGGGATCGTCATCTTCGGCATGACCTTCGTGGTCGCCTTCAGAAAGCGGAAGTGATCGAGAAACGGATGGTCGGCGGGAAAATCGACCTTGCCCGTCACATTCAGCGTCAGCGGCTTGGTCTGAACCCCGGCAAACTGAATGCCCTGATCGGCCTCGACCACGTCAACTCCGTCCAGGAGTCCCAGAAAATCGAAATGCCACCACGCGCGGCGAAACTCGCCGTCGGTGGCGAGTTTCAGTCCACAACTTTCCTGATGCCGAACGAGCTTTTTGATCTCCTCGTCTTCCACCGCGCGGAGTTGCTCGGCCGTGATTTCACCCGCAGCGTGCTGGACACGGGCGGCCTTGAGCCGCTCCGGACGCAGAAAACTTCCGACATGGTCGGCACGGAAAGGAGGCTTCGTTCTCGTCGTCATCGGTTCTTGCGCGCCCAATCTGAAACTTTTGTTTACGGTAACCTGCGAAAGTGGGCGTTATCCCATCGATGATCGCATGACAAGTTCCAAATGCCGTCCGGTTTTAGCTGGGCTTGGTACCTTTGGTTAACTACCCGCCCTGAAAAGTGCCGGTGTTCCGTTCCGGTTGCACTTGGACCGAACCGCGCAAGTTAATGGCAAGTTTTGTCTCCTAGGTTTTCCGCATCGTAATCCGGCACTTAGGGGTAATCGCGGTGGCCGAAACCAATGCGCGTTTCGCTGACAAAGGCGCGCAAGGAAACTGGGACCGCGCCCGGTTGAGCATCGTCATTCCGATCAGCGTGATCGTCGCGATCGCGATCCTGTGCATCGTCATCGCCGTCGTCACCTCCGCGCGCCGAGCCGACGAAGTCTCGCTCGATCATGAGAAACGCTTGCTGTCGCGCGCCATCGCCAATCATGGCGAACAACTCCTGCGCGAACTGGAAAGCGTCAGCGCCAACGAGGAAGCGGCTTCGCGCATCCGAGACCAGTTTGATCGGGAATGGGTGCATAATCGGGTCGGACTTTGGCTGAAGCACTATTTCGATCACGACTTCGTCTTCATCGCCGACGGATCCGACCGGCTGAGCTACGCTATGCTTGGCCGCAACAGTGTCGAACCGCGCTGGTTCAATTCCATCGTCCCGGAGCTCGCGCCGACGATCGACTATCTTCGCGGCCGTGCCGGAGATGAGCCGAAGGGCGCAATCCGCATCTCCGAACCGCGACGCAGCACCGACACCGGAAAGCCGACACGAGTCACGCTGATCCAGCGCTTTCTGGGCCGCCCGGCTGCGATCGCCGCCTCGCTGATCGCACCGACCGAGCAGATCGCAGGCGAGGCCGCCCGTACGACCATGCCGCTCGTGATCGCCGTCAAATTCGTGGACGAGGGCCTGCTCGCCGAGATCGGTGGACGCCTGCAGCTCAACGGGTTGCGCGTCACCGAAAAGGAACTCGCGCCCGCCAACGAATACAGCCATGACCTCAAGGACTATAACGGGCACAACGTCATGAGCCTTACTTGGCTGCCCAAGCGCCCAGGCTCCGAGATCGTGACCAGTGTGATTCCGTTTATCGCGGTCGCCTTTGCAGGCTTCGCCCTTCTGGCCGCGCTCATCCACGGTTACATGCGCCGGACGGCAGCCACAATCGCGCAGGGCGAACAACGCCTGCGCTATCTGGCCCTGCACGATCCGCTCTGCGGCTTACCGAACCGGAATTTCTTCGGCGACCGTCTTGAACAGGTGCTCGTCGCGGTACAGAACGGCGCCCCGTCGGCCGCGGTTTTCTACATCGACCTGGATCACTTCAAGGATGTGAACGACACCCTCGGCCATCCCGTTGGCGATGAGTTGATCCGAGAGGTCACGGCGCGCCTGTCCGGATTGCTGCGCCCGGAGGATCTGGTCAGCAGGCTCGGCGGTGACGAATTCGCGGTGATCATCACTGGCGGCGCCGAGGTCCCGGCCCTGAACCGCACGGCGGAGCGGATCATTTCCGCGATCTGTGCGCCCTATACAATCGGCGGACACAACATCCTGATCGGTGCGAGTATCGGCATTGCAACAATCGACCGTCGGTCCGGGCTCGTCGCCGCCGACGTCATGCGTTATGCGGACATGGCGCTCTACCGCGCCAAGAACGAAGGCCGCAACCGTGCCTGCATCTACGACGCAGCCATGGACGCCGACCTGTCGGAGCGCAAGCAGCTCGAAAGCGACCTGCGCGAAGCAATCAATTCGAATCAGCTGCGCATTGTCTATCAACCGATCGTCAATGGCAGCGGCGACACAATCCTGGGCGTCGAAGCGCTGTCTCGCTGGTCGCATCCGACCCGCGGCGATATCGAGCCGGCCCGCTTCATCCCGATCGCCGAACATTCCGGACTCATTATCGAGCTCGGCGAGTGGGTGTTGCATCGGGCCTGTATCGAAGCAAAGTCGTGGCCGGGCCTGATCGTTTCGGTGAACGTGTCTGCGCTGCAATTCCGCCGGCCGGACTTCGTGGACACGGTCGAGCGCATCCTGGCCGACACCGAATTCGATCCGGCCTGCCTCGAGCTCGAACTGACCGAAAGCACGCTCCTCGGCAATGTCGAGAGTGCCGAGGTAGCGATGCACCGACTGAAAGCGCTGGGACTGCGCCTCGCCCTTGACGACTTCGGCACCGGCTATTCATCGCTCGCCTATCTGCGGCGTTTCCCGTTCGACAAGCTGAAAATCGACAAGAGCTTCGTCCGCTCGCTCGAGCGCTCGCCGGACGCCGCGGCCATCGTTCACGCCATCGTCGGGCTTGGGCGCGGTCTTGGCATGAAGGTTACCGCGGAGGGCGTCGAGACCGCCGAACAGCAATTGTTCCTGCGTGCCGCAGGCGTCCATTCCATGCAGGGATACCGGTTCGGCCGGCCGGGTTCGCCCAACCTGATCTCGACGCGTCTCACCATGCCAGCGGCGCACCGGAGCATCGCACGGGACGCCGCCGCCGCGCTTGCCAGCTAGCGCGCCATACCGCCACAGCCATTGCAGAGGCGCGGCCAATCCGTAGGATGGCCGCCCTTTCGCTCACATCCATAGGGACGTGAGCAGGATCAGAGCAGGAGTGACGGGATGGCGGCCAAGGTTGCGTTGGTGACAGGTGCGGGTTCAGGGATCGGGCGCGCCAGCGCCATTGCCCTGATGAAGGACGGCTTCGACATGGCTCTGGCCGGCCGCCGCAAGGAGCCGCTCGAAGAGGTCGCGAAAGAAGGCCAGGCGCTGGGTCGCAAGACGCTTGTGGTGCCCACCGACGTGTCCGACCCTGCCCAGATCAGGGC
>JAEZBA010000692.1 GCA_023430245.1 Pseudomonadota bacterium | reverse complement strand
AAAAAGACACGGCGGGCTTAGGCCGCCCTTCTCTTTTTGATTGCACTCCGGACGTTGACGCTGTGGCGGCTTCTAGAAGCGGTCGAGGCGCGCGATCAGGCTCGAGGTGTCCCAGCGCTTGCCGCCCATTGCCTGAACCTCGGAATAGAACTGGTCGACCAATGCGCTCACTGGAAGATGCGCGCCATTCCTGCGCGCTTCTGCGAGGCAAATGCCGAGGTCCTTGCGCATCCAGTCGACCGCGAAGCCGAAATCGAATTTGCCCTCGGCCATGGTCTTATAGCGGTTTTCCATCTGCCACGACTGTGCCGCGCCTTTCGAAATGGTGGCGATCAGCTTCTCGATATCGAGCCCGGCCTTCTTCGCGAAATGCAGGCCCTCCGACAGCCCCTGCACGAGCCCGGCGATGCAGATCTGATTGACCATCTTGGCGAGCTGTCCCGCACCTGCGGCACCCATCAGGTTGCAGGCGCGCGCGTAGGCGGCGATCACCGTCTCGGCGCGGGCGAACGGGTCAGCATCGCCGCCGCACATCACCGTCAGCACTCCGTTCTCGGCACCGGCTTGTCCGCCCGAGACCGGGGCATCGATCACCTCGAAGCCGCGATCCTTCCCCGCATTGTACAATTCGCGTGCGATCTCGGCCGACGCGGTGGTGTGATCGACGAAGATCGAGCCCTTTTTCATCGCCGCGAAAGCGCCGTCCGGCCCGAGCGTCACCTGCCGAAGGTCGTCGTCATTGCCGACGCAGCACATGACGAAATCCTGCCCCTCGGCCGCCTGTTTCGGCGTCGGCGCGCTGTTTCCGCCAAATTGGGCGACCCATTTTGCGGCCTTGGCGCCGGTGCGGTTATAGACGGTGACCTCGTGGCCGCCTTTGGTCTTCAGATGCCCCGCCATCGGATAGCCCATGACACCGAGACCCAGAAACGCCACCTTCGCCATTGAAGTCCTCCCGTTCGATGCATTGGGGCGCTCGTCTGCGTATCCGATCTGCCGCCCGGACCTTGGATCGGCGGCCAATGTGACGCCTTGTGCGCCGCCGTCAACCCGCCCTATCTAGGGGCGGCGGGTGGCAGACTTAAAATCCCAAGCTCCATCTGGGGCATGAAACCGGCGAGGAGACCGCGTCACGTGGCACCGACAAACGATCAGATCCGTCAGCGGCTCGCGGCCATCGCTGCGCCGGGCGGAGGGACGCTCACCGATCGCGGTGTCCTGTCCGACATCGTGGTGACGGACGGAAAGGTTTTCTTCTCGCTCAGCGTCGATGCGGCAGAGGTGAAAGCCTGGGAGCCAGTGCGCAAGCAGGTCGAGGACGCGGTCAGGGCGATGCCTGGCGTCACCTCCGCCATGGTTGCGCTCACCGCCGAGCGCGCGGGGGGTGAGAAAGGCGCGCCGCCGCCGCAGGCCGCTTCGCCAGCGAAGGGGCAGGCGAAAGGTGCGCCCGCCGGACCGTCCGGCGTTCCGGGTGTCAAGGCGATCATCGCGGTTGCCTCCGGCAAGGGAGGCGTCGGCAAATCCACCACCTCGATCAATCTGGCGCTGGCGTTGCGCGATATCGGTCTGAAGGTCGGCGTACTCGACGCGGATATCTACGGCCCGTCGATGCCGAAGCTGTTGGCGATCCGCGACAAGCCGCAGACCGTGGGTGGCACAAGGCTCAAGCCGATCAGCCGCTACGATCTCCAGGTGATGTCGATCGGGTTCCTGATCGAGGAAGAAACGCCGATGATCTGGCGTGGCCCGATGGTGATGTCGGCGCTGACCCAGATGTTGCGTGAGGTGGAGTGGGGGGAGCTCGACATCATGGTGGTCGACATGCCGCCCGGCACCGGCGATGCGCAGCTCACCATGGCGCAACAGGTGCCGCTCGCCGGCGCCGTGATCGTGTCGACGCCGCAGGATCTGGCCCTGATCGACGCGCGGCGCGGGATCGCGATGTTCAAGCGCGTCAATGTCCCGATTCTGGGCGTCATCGAGAATATGAGCTATTTCGTCTGCCCCAATTGCGGCACGCGCTCCGACATTTTCGGCCATGGCGGTGCAAAGCTCGAGGCAGAACGGCTGAATGTGCCGTTCCTCGGCGCGGTTCCGCTCGACATGATCATCCGCGAGACCTCCGATTCCGGGCTGCCGGTGGTTGCAACCCAGCCGGATGGACCGCATGCCAAAGTCTATCGCGACATCGCGCAAAAGCTGCGGGACTCCCTGGCGGGACCGGGTGCGGGACGCGCGGCGCCGAAAATTGTTATCGAGGCCTGAAGATTGTTATCGAGGCCTAATGGCGCACCACCTTGTCCTCTTGCTCTGCTATCGGCATTGTTGGCGGACGATATCCGGAACTCAGGGGAAATGGAGGGGCCGCATGCGCGGACGGCAGAATGGATCGATTCAGGTTTTTTGCGTGGCCGTTGCGGCAGCAGTCGGCGCGGTCTGGGTTGCTCCGGCACATGCCCAGAAGGCGCCGGAACCGGCTCAGCAGGAAATCCTGATCAAGACTACGCTGCTGACCTTCAATGACGCCAACGTCACGCAGAATTACACGGTCCTCCATTCCAAACTGTCGAAGCCGTTCCGCGACCAGTTTTCGCCTGAGCGTCTGAAAGAGGTCTTCAAGCCGTTTGTCGACCAGAAGATCGATATCGATTTCATTGCGGCGAAAGCGCCGATTTCGGCCAAGCCGGCCGAAGTGGATGACCGCGGCGTGCTGTCGCTCAACGGCCATTTCGACACCACGCCCAGCCATGTCTTCTACGACCTCGGCTACGTGATGTCAGAGGGCGGGTGGAAGCCGATCAAGATCAATGTGAATGTGAAGCCGCCGGAGACCAAATGATCGTTGCGGACGAGGCCGGAACCACCGGCTGATCTAGTCGTCGGCCCACATCCGCAAGAGGTTGGCGAGCGATTTCGAAATCAGGTCGAATTCCGTGGTCTTGCCATCGCGCGCGAAAAGCGTGCGGCGTGCGGTGTCGAGATCGAACAGGATCTCGCGTTGCGCGGCGTCGCGCACGAAGCTTCTCGCCCAACCCGCAACCACATGCCGTTGTCCGCGCGTCACCATCGCGACCCGGTGCAACGTCGTTGCCGGATACACAATCATCGAGCCTGCCGGCAGCTTGATCGCGTCGTCTCCCGCGGCGCTTTCGATCACCAATTCGCCGCCGTCATAGGTGTCTGGCGCATCGAGAAACAGCGTGAATGCGATGTCGGTGCGCATGCCGCCCATCAGCGCGTCGTCGACATGCACGCCATATTGCATCCCGGTTTCGGTGCGTGAGAACAGAAGCGGGCTCAGCGTTTTCGGTCGCGCCGCGATCCGGAACAGATCGTTTTCCATGATCCGCATCGCGACCAGGCTGCGTGCCGCGTCCAGATTTTTGTCCCTGGAATCGGCCTGACGGTTGTCCTTGACCTGGCGTGCGGCGAAGCCTGCTGTTTCGCGACCGTCGACGAAGCGCGTTATTTCCAGCGCGGCGTGGACCGCGGTGAGGTCGTCGGGTTTGAGAATATCTGCAATCACGATCTGCATGGCCGGACGCCTTGCCACGAATACACGCGGTTCCGCAAATGCGCCGCAGTTGAAATTGGAATAATTCGAATAGATCGAGGTTGGCCC
>JAEZBA010000127.1 GCA_023430245.1 Pseudomonadota bacterium | reverse complement strand
CCCCCCCCCCCCCCCCCCCCCGCCGCCGCCCGCCCCCGGCGGCACTGTGATCGCCGTGCATTTCCTCGGCGACAGGGCTGTTTTCGTCTTGGCGGAAGAGGCTGCGGTGCTCGCAGGCCGGGACGGCAAGACCGAGCGCATCGCGCTGTCCGATGGCGGCATCCTCGCATCCGCCGGTGACGGCGCGCGTCTTGTCACCGGCGACGACGACGGCAAGGTGATGGAGATCGCACCGGACGGCACAACACGCGTGCTGTTCTCCGATTCGAAGCGGAAGTGGATCGATCACGTCGCACTCGGACCGGACGGGGCGACCGCATGGTCGTCAGGAAAGGTCGCCAGCGTCCTGAGTGGCAAGGGCGAGACCAGGTCGCTCGATCTGCCATCGACGGCCGGCGGCCTTGCTTTTCTGCCGAAGGGCTTCCGCCTTGCCATCGCACATTACAACGGCGCCTCGCTGTGGTTTCCAAATGCGCAGGCGAAGCCCGAGGCGCTCGAATGGAAAGGCTCGCATCTTGGCGTGACCGTCAGTCCGGACGGGCGGTTCCTCGTCACCACCATGCAGGAGCCGATGCTGCATGGCTGGCGTCTGGTCGATGCGAAGCACATGCGGATGTCCGGTTATGCCACGCGGGTGCGCTCGATGAGCTGGACTGCGGACGGCGCCTTTCTCGCGACGGGTGGCTCGGACCAGCTCATCCTCTGGCCGTTTTCCGGCAAGGATGGGCCGATGGGTAAGCAGCCGACGCTGCTTGCCCCCCACGCAAAACGGCTTGCGGTCGTCGCCTGCCATCCGAAGCAGCCGGTGGTCGCCGCCGGCTACGAGGACGGTCTGGTGCTGCTGGTGCGGCTCGATGACGGCGCCGAGGTGCTGGCGCATTCGTCCGACCTCGATACGCCGGTCACCGCATTGGCCTGGAGCAGCGATGGCCTGCAACTCGCCTTTGCTTGTGAGGATCGCGCCGCGGGTGTGGTAGACTTGGCCTGACGTTAATTGTCGGAGGGCGGCGGCGATGATGTTCAGCGTTCGGACATGTCTGTGCGCCATGGCGGCTTTGTGCGCGCTGGCACTCCCGGCCCTTGCTCTGCCGAAGACCGTCATCATCCTGCGGCATGGCGAAAAGGCGAGCGTCACTACGCTTTGCAGAATCGGCATCGACCGTTCGCTTGCGCTCGCCGCGCAATATCTCGGTCAGGGCGCACGGGACTCGCTGTTCGCGTCGGGTGAGCGGCCGGCCGCGTTCGTCGCAATCTCGCTCGACACGGTGCAGACGGCGTCGCCCGCGGCGGCGACCTGGGAAATGCCGCTGACTGTGTTTTCCGCCGTGCCCCTGCCGGAGGTCGATCCGCTGCCGCAGCTCAATCTGCGCACCCAGCAGGCTGCCGGCGCGGTGCTGGACGATCCGCGCTACGACGGAAAGACTGTGGTGATGGTCTGGAACCACCGCCACATCGCCGACAAGGCGATGGAGCTGAAATTCCCGGACCAGAAGGTGACGCTGCGCCAGCTTTTCAATCTCGACAAGTTGCCCGATGTGCCGGACACGTGGCCGGCGCGGACCTACGACCATTTCTGGATCGTGGAATTTGGCACGTCAGGGTCGCGGGTGCCGGTGGGTTTCCGCATGGCCCGGCAGCAATTCGCCGCGCCCCATGCCGGCCTGCCGTCGAACGAATGGGGTAAGCGCACCCGGCTGCCGGCCGGGAGCAAGTGTCTGCCGTAAACGCTCTCTCGATATTATTGAGCTAAGGCTGGCCCGGCGTTGATTGTCGGAGGGCTGCCCATGATGCGGCGAGGTCTGGTCTTTCTGTTTGCCTGCTTGATCCTGTGCGGCGCGACACTGCCCGCCCTTGCGGTGCCGAAGACGGTGATCATCCTGCGGCACGGCGAGAAAGAAAACGATTTTGCGCTGTGCCGGATCGGCGTCGACCGGTCGCTGGCGCTGGCCGCGCAGTATCTCGGGCAGGGCGCCAGGCAATCGCTGTTTGCGGCGGGTGAGCGGCCCGCGGCCTTCTTCGCTATCACCCTTCACACACTGGAACTCGCGTCCCCCGCGGCCGCGACCTGGGAAATGCCAGTGGTGACGTTTTCCTCCGTGCCGCTGCCTGGCATCGATCTCACGCCGCAATTCAACCTGCGCACCCAGCAGGCGGTCGGCGCGCTGATGGATGACCCGCGCTACGACGGCAAGACCGTGGTGATGGTCTGGGAACACCACCACATCGCCGACCGGAAACTGGAGCTTCAATTTCCCGACCAGAAGGTGACGCTGCGCCAGCTTCTCAATCTCGACAAGCTGCCGGACGTGCCCGACACCTGGCCCGGCCAGACCTACGATTATTTCTGGATCGTGGAGTTCGGCTCGTCCGGTTCGCGTGTGCCGACGAGCTTTCGCATGGTACGGCAGGATTTCTCCGCGCCGTTCGACAAGGTGCCGTTGAACGAATGGGGCAAGCGCGCCAAGCTGCCGATGGGCAGTAAGTGTTTGCCGTAGATACCTCTCCCCGCTTTGCGGGGAGAGGGAAAAGAAAGCGCCTACCGCACCAGCACGTTCCTGAACTGCCAGGGATCGCTCTCGTCGATGTCCTCCGGGAACAGCCCCGGCCGATTCTCCAGCGGTGTCCAGTCGGTGTAATAGCCCTTCACCGGGCCGAGATACGGTAGCTGGATTTCGAGGCAGCGCTTGTAGTCCATCTCGTC
>JAEZBA010000082.1 GCA_023430245.1 Pseudomonadota bacterium | reverse complement strand
CGGCGTCGGCACGAAGCAGTTCATCGAACTTGCGACACCGGCGGCGGCGGAAGGCGTGCGGCTTCCTGCGGCTGCGCTGCTCGTGGCCGACAAGCTGCCGGAGAGCGATCCGCAGAAGAAGGTCGTGATGGACTACAAGACTACCTATGAGAAGAATACCGGCCAGCCGGTCTCGACATTTGGCGGGCACATGTATGACGGTCTGATGATCCTGGTCGAGGCGATGAAGCGTGCCGGTGGGCCCGACAAGGCCAAGGTGCGCGACGAGATCGAGAAGACCAAGGGCTTCATCGGCACCGGCGGCGTGGTCAACATGTCTCCGACCGATCATCTCGGTCTCGATCTTTCGGCATTCCGGATGCTGGAAATCAAGAATGGCGACTGGGCGCTGGTGGAGTAGCCGGGAAAAGTCGCGACTAGTGTTATGGCCGGGCTTGTCCCGGCCATCCACGTCTTGTCTCATTGTGATGGCGCGACGAAGTAGATGCCCGCGACAGGCCCGGGCATCATATCAACCGCGCTGAAACGACGATCATCATGCCCGAATTCCTGCAATTCCTGTTTTCCGGTCTGACCGTGGGCGCGATTTATGCCCTGGTCGCGCTCGGCTTCACGCTGATCTACAACGCGTCCGATGTCATCAATTTCGCGCAAGGCGAATTCGTGATGATCGGTGGCATGGTGACATTCTTTGCTGTCGCCGCCGGCATTCCGCTGCCGATTGCCGCCGGCATTGCGCTCGTGACCGCCGTGGTGATCGGCCTTCTGCTGCACCGTCTGGCAATCGAGCCGGCGAAAGGCGCGTCGCCCGTGACGCTGATCATCATCACCATCGGCGCCTCGATCTTCCTGCGTGGGGTCGCAGCGGTGGTGTTCGACAAAAACTATCATTCCTATCCGGGCTTCGCGGGGACGGAGCCGATCCAGCTCGGCGGCGCGACCATCCTGCCGCAAAGCCTGATCGTGCTCGGCGGCACGCTTGTGATCGTGATCGCGCTGTGGCTGTTGTCCACGCGGACAATGATCGGCAAGGCAATGGCTGCGACCGCCGCCAACCGGCTGGCGGCGCGACTGGTCGGCATCAACACCGCCGCGATCGTCGGCGTGTCGTTCGCGCTGTCGGCGGCGATCGGGGCCATCGGCGGCATTCTGGTGACGCCGATCACGCTGACGAATTACGATGTCGGCACGCTGCTCGCGCTGAAGGGCTTTGCCGCCGCCATGCTGGGCGGCATGGGGCATCCGCTTGGCGCCGTGGTCGGGGGGCTGCTGGTCGGACTGCTGGAGACGTTCGGCGCCGGCTACATTTCATCTGCGTACAAGGATGCCGTGGCCTTCCTGGTCATTCTGGGGGTGCTGTTCGTCATGCCGCAGGGTCTGTTCGGCAAAGCCAGCATCGAGCGCGTGTGAGATGCCGGGCCTGCTGACACGATACGGCGTTGTGCTGCTGGTCTTGGCGATCGTGGTGGCATTGCCGTATCTCGTGCCGACCAGCTTCTATCTGCGGATCGCGGCCCTCGTTTTCATCTTCAGCCTTGCCGTTCTCGGCATCAATCTGCTGATGGGCTTCGCCGGACAGGTGAGCCTCGGCCATGCCGGGTTTTTCGGGATCGGCGCCTATGCGGTGGCGGTGCTGCCGACGCATTTCGGCGTGCCGTCATGGATCGCGCTGATCGCAGGCGTGATCGTTGCCGGCGCGCTGGCTTTCGTCATCGGCCGTCCGATCCTGAAACTGAAAGGGCATTATCTCGCGGTCGCGACGCTTGGCATGGGCATCCTGATTGCGATGGTGTTCACCAACGAAGCGCGCTTCACCGGCGGACCGGACGGCATGCCGGTGCCGCGGCTGGTACTGTTCGGGTGGACCGCGCGCGGTTCGGTCACCTGGTACTGGATTTCCGGCGTGACGCTGGTGCTGGCGACGCTGCTCACGGTCAACCTGATCGACTCGCCGACCGGGCGTGCGTTGCGCGCCATTCACGATAGCGAAGTGGCCTCGCGGGTGCTTGGCATCGATGTCGCGCGCTACAAGCTCATCGCCTTCGTCTTGTCCGCGATTTATGCGGCCGTGGCCGGCGCTTATCTCGCGCTGTTCGACGGGCTGGTGACGCCCGCGACTGCCGGCTTCCTGCGCTCGATCGAATTCGTGGTCATGGCGGTGCTGGGGGGCCTGGGTTCGATCCTGGGCTCGATCGTCGGTGCTGCGCTGCTGACGATCCTGCCGCAATTGCTGACCGTGTTCCACGACTACGAGCACATCGCGCTCGGCGCGATCATGATCGTGTTCATGATCTTCCTGCGCGCGGGCATCGTGCCCAGCCTCGCCAGTCTGTTCCGGCGGAGCCCGTCATGAGCGTGCTGTCGACACAGGGGCTCGGCATCGACTTCGGCGGCGTGCGCGCCGTGGACGACGTCTCGCTTTCAGTCGATGCGGGCGAGATCTTCGCCATCATCGGACCGAATGGCGCCGGCAAGACCACGCTCTTCAACATGATTTCCGGGCTGTACCAGGCGCCGCGCGGCAAGGTCATGCTGGAGGGGCAGGACGTCACCAACCTGCCGGCGCATGTCCTGGCGGCGCGCGGGCTGTCGCGCACCTTCCAGAACCTGCAGATGTTCTTTCGCATGACTGCGCTGGAAAACGTGATGGTCGGCCGCCATCTGCACGAGAACCGTAACGTGTTCGCGCATCTGTTCCGGTTGCCCAGCGTCGTGATCCAGAACCGCGCCTCGCGGCGGCGCGCCGAGGAATTGCTGACGCTCGTGGGCCTGAGCAAGCTCGGCAATCGTGCGGCCGGCGAATTGCCCTACGGGGCGCTGAAGCGGCTCGAAATCGCCCGCGCGCTCGCCTCCGAACCGAAGGTTCTGCTGCTGGACGAGCCCGCCGCCGGCTGCAACGCGGTCGAGACCGAGGAGGTCGACGTGGTGATCCAGAAGATCG
>JAEZBA010000078.1 GCA_023430245.1 Pseudomonadota bacterium | reverse complement strand
ACGTCCGACCGTCGCGCCTCGATGACACGTCGCTCGGCGTCGGAATACAGAAAGCCCAACACGCCGATCGCGAGCAGCATCGGAAGCAAGACCAGCCCGACGATCATCAGCGACCGCGCATAGGCGGTCGAAAGGACTTCACGCAACCGCAAATTGTCCGCCCGTCTCCGCAACACCCTGGAGGGACGCTAGCATATCCGATCGCCGCGTCGCTCCCGAGCGCTCGCCTACGGTAACCCTGCGCGGCCGGCCCATGGCGCCTGCCACGGCCGCCGGGCCAAATTGCCCCCGCCGAGCCCAGCCGCTATAGCCATTGTAATAAGACTAGTTAGCTTCAGCCCCGTTCAGGTCAGTCCGACCGTTACTGCAGAGAAAACCGGTGTCCCAGGCCTCCAAAACGCCCCTCCTCGACCGGATCACTATTCCGTCCGATCTGCGCGCCCTCCCCGAAACCGACTTGCCGCAACTGGCGACGGAACTCCGCACCGAGATGGTCGATGCCGTCGCGGTGACCGGCGGTCATCTGGGCGCGGGGCTTGGCGTCGTGGAACTGACCGTCGCGCTCCACTACGTGTTCGATACCCCCAACGACCGGCTGATCTGGGACGTTGGCCATCAGGCTTAACCGCACAAGATCATCACCGGACGGCGCGACCGCATCCGGACGCTGCGCCAGGGTGGCGGCCTGTCCGGTTTCACCAAGCGCGCGGAGAGCGAGTACGATCCTTTCGGGGCGGCGCATTCGTCCACCTCGATTTCGGCCGGGCTCGGCATGGCGGTGGCCCGCGACCTGAAGGACGATAAGCGTAACGTGATCGCGGTGATCGGCGACGGCGCGATGTCGGCCGGTATGGCCTACGAGGCGATGAACAATGCCGGGGCGACCCACTCGCGGCTGATCGTCATTCTGAACGACAACGACATGTCGATCGCGCCGCCCGTCGGCGCGATGTCGGCTTATCTCGCGCGTCTGTTGTCCGGCAAGACGTATCGGGGCCTACGCGAAATCGGGAAGCAGCTCGCACACAAGCTTCCGAAATTCTTCGAGGAGCGAGCATTGCGCGCGGAGGAATATGCCCGCGGCATGGTGACCGGCGGCACGCTGTTCGAGGAGCTCGGCTTTTATTATGTGGGCCCGATCGACGGGCACAATCTCGACCATCTGCTTCCGGTGCTGAAGAACGTGCGGGACGCCGAGAGCGGGCCGATCCTCGTTCATGTCGTCACCCAGAAGGGCAAGGGATACGCGCCTGCCGAAGGATCGGCGGACCGCTATCACGGCGTCACCAAATTCGACGTTGCCACCGGTGCCCAGGCCAAGGCCAAGGCCGCGGCGCCGGCCTACACCAAGGTGTTTGGCGATGCGCTGGTTGCGGAAGCCAAACGCGACGACAAGATCGTTGCCATCACCGCGGCCATGCCGTCCGGCACCGGGCTTGATCTGTTCGCCAAGGAGTTTCCGAAACGTTTCTTCGATGTCGGGATCGCCGAACAGCACGCGGTGACCTTTGCCGGCGCACTTGCGACCGAGGGCCTGAAGCCGTTCTGTGCGATTTACTCGACCTTCCTGCAGCGCGGCTACGACCAGGTCGTGCATGACGTCGCGATCCAGTCGCTGCCGGTTCGCTTTGCGATCGATCGCGCCGGACTGGTCGGCGCCGATGGGCCGACCCACGCCGGCTCCTTCGATGTCGCATATCTGGGCTGTCTGCCGGGCTTCGTGATCATGGCACCGGCGGACGAGGCCGAACTCGTCCATATGGTTGCAACCGCGGCAGCGATCGATGACCGCCCCTCAGCCTTGCGGTATCCGCGCGGCGAAGGCATCGGGGTCGCGTTGCCGGAGCGTGGCATCCCGCTCGAGATCGGCAAGGGTCGGATTGTGCGCGAGGGCTCCAAGGTCGCGCTTCTGTCGTTCGGCACGCGCCTGTCCGAATGCCTGAAGGCTGCGGACGAACTCGCAGGCTACGGCCTCTCGACCACCGTCGCCGACGCGCGTTTTGCCAAGCCGCTCGATACCGAGCTGGTTTTGCGACTCGCGCGCGAGCACGAAGTGCTGATCACGATCGAGGAAGGGTCGGTCGGCGGGTTTGGCGCCTATGTGTTGCAAGCGCTGACCGACAACGCGGCACTTGAAAACGGCCTGAAGGTGCGAGTGATGACGCTGCCGGATATCTTTATCGACCAGGATACGCCGGCTGCGATGTATGCGACCGCCGGCCTCGATTCGATTGGCATTGTGGCGAAGGTGTTCGAGGCACTTGGCCGCGAAATAAAAGTCGTCAAGAAAAACGCCGTCTGAGCCGTGGGCTGTTACGCCTGCGGCCGCTGGATGCTGTCATCAGCCTCGCGATCGCTTGTCCCGATGCAAGCGCGCTGCCACGTTGAAAGATCGTCGGACATTGCCTCATAGAGGCCCGCGATGACGATCATTGGAAACCACAATAACATCGGCATCGCGCGCTCCTTGTAGCGGACGCGCATCGGGACATTTTGCGTCTCGCGGTTGACTGTCGTGAGAACGCTGCGAACCGCGCATCGTTCCGACACAGTTGCGGCCGGATGAAAGCGCGAAGGGGACGAACCGAGCGCAGTTGGTCCCAGGGGAGCGCTGGCAGCGGGCCTCAGAATGATTATATTCCTGTGCGGTCGCGGCCGGGGACGATACGGGATTATTTTAGATATAAAGCTTTATTCGCCGGACGATGTTCCCTAGGATTGCCGACCACCGCAGACATTCTGACCGAACAGATGACCGATACGGGCCTGCAATCATCGACCAATGGGGTCGTCTTCATTCACGGCGTCGGAGGGTCGGCGCTGGCATGGCAACGGCAGGTGGAGAGCTTCAGCGCGGCCGGGTATGCGCCGCTGGCCCTGGATCTGCCCGGTTATGGCGGCCGTCCGGCCATCGAAGCCATTGATTTCGAACAGTTTTCCGACGACGTCGAAGCGCAGATCGCGGCCGCCGGCCTAGTCCGGCCGGTGCTCGTCGGTCATTCCCTCGGCGGCATGATCGCGCAAACCATGCTGCGGCGAAAACCCGATGGATATCAGGCGGTTGTGCTGGTCGGAACGAGCCCTTCCTTCGGCAAGCCGGACGGCGATTTCCAGAAAAAGTTCGTCGCCGACCGGCTGGCGCCGCTCCGGTCCGGCAAGACCATGCCCGAACTCGCCGCCGGAATGATCAACGAGATCATCGGCCGGAACGCAAATCCCGAAGGAAAACAAACAGCTATCGCCTCCATGGCGTCGGCGCCCGCGTCCACCTACCAGGCCTGCGTGGAAGCGATCGTAACCTTCGAAGAACGTGCGAACCTCGGGCAAATCAGAGTGCCGACGATGTGCCTCGTGGGCGAGTTCGACACCAATGCGCCGCCCGCCATGATGCAGCGCATGGCCGCGAAAATTCCCGGTGCCACATTCGTGGTCCTGCCCGGCCTCGGGCATCTGCCCAATCTGGAAAACCCGGCCGCCTTCGACGCGGCCGTGCTCAGCTTCCTGCGCAGTCTGGATGCGAGCGCTACAAGGAGTGCTGCCGGATGAAACCGATTGATCTGGACAAGGCCGACACCGACGCCCCGCTGTTTGCGCCGGACGCCTTTAATCTCGATGACTTCCAGGCCGAACTGATCGCCAAGAGC
>JAEZBA010000001.1 GCA_023430245.1 Pseudomonadota bacterium | reverse complement strand
GGTTGTAGGGGGCCGGCCCCCGGAAGTCAATCTGTGGCAGCGGTTTGGTTAGGCTGGGGTTTTCGCCACCCGGCACGACGAGGCAGGTCAGCTGAACCGCGAAAACACAGCCTCCAGCGCCGGCGCGGGCTTCTGGCCCGAGGTGAACACGAATTGCGCGCCGGCCTTGGTCAAAGTGTTGGCCGAGGCTGGCACGGCCGGGCCGAGCAAGTCCAGAACCCGGCGGGCGATCGCCGGCGCCGGATCGACGAAGGTGACGGGCCACGGCGCAAGGCGCCTGAACTGGACGTCCAGCAACGGATAATGCGTGCAGGCCAGCACCACAGTATCGGTGCGCAGGCCGTCGCGTTCGACAAAGCAGGGCAGGATCTCGTCGGCAATGTCGGCGTCGTCCACCGCTTCGCCGCGCAGCATCGCCTCAGCCAGAACGGCAAGCCGGCGCGAGCCGACCAGCGTCACATCGCAGCCTTGTCCGAAATCTGCGATCAGCTTCCTGGTGTATTCGCGCACCACGGTGGCTTCGGTCCCCAGCACCGAGACCAGCCTGGTCTGCGACGCCGCGCAGGCTGGTTTGATCGCGGGAACGGTGCCGACGAACGGCACGCTGAAATGCTGGCGCAGATCCGCCAGCACCAGGGTCGAAGCGGTGTTGCAGGCGATCACGACGATGTCGGGCCGGTGCGCGTCGATCAGCGTGCCCATCACCGAGACCACGCGCTTGCTCAACTCCGGCTCCGAAAGCCGGCCATAGGGGAAGCCGGCATCGTCCGCGGCATAGACGAAGCGCGCGTCCGGCCGCAGCGGCACGATCTCGCGGAAGACGGTCAGTCCGCCAAGTCCGGAATCGAAGACGAGGATGGTGGGCGCTTGCATGCTGGGCGCTTATGCGGTCCGAGAGCGGCCTTGCAGAGAGGGGCGTTGCAGAGAAAGGCTTGGGCGGTCAGGTCCCGACGCTGAGCGGCGCACCGAGCTTGCGCAAGGCCGCAAGCACCGAAAGCGCCACGATCCGTCCGGTCTTGGGATTGTCCGACGGCACATTCTCGATCGACATCCGGAAGTTCGCCGAATCCGCTTCGACCTCAATGTCGTGGCAATTGCGCGTGACCGCAGGGTCGGCCCAGATATCGATCCGGGTGCGGTCCGGACCGATGCCGGCGAGCGAAAGCGCCGCCGCGACATTCACATTCGCCGGAAAGCCGGCTGCGGCCTCGCGCGCGCTGCCGGAAAACACGCGCTTGGCTTCGGTGAGGCCATCGACCGAGATGCCATTTTTTTCGAGATAGGGGGCACCCTTCAGCCCGCCCGGCGGCTTGCGGGTGGTCATGCGCACCGAGGTGATCTCGCCCTCGGCGGCGGCCACCACTGCATCGAGACCGAGCAGTGCGCCGGTCGGCACGATGATCCGGCCACCTTTGGCCTTGGCCAGATCCAGAAGTTCCGGCCGCGGCAGCAACGCGCCGCAGCTCAGCACGATCACCGATTTGCCGGCCTCGAGCATCGGTCGGCAGATATCCTCGATAATCGCTGCCGGCGCGCATTCGACCGCGATATCGGCATGCGCCGGAAATTTGTTCAGCGGCAGGATCGGGCAGGCGATGCCTTCCGCGTCGAGAAACGCTTGCGCCTTGGCGCGGTCGCCAGCGGCGGCGCAGGCCAGCGTCAGCCCGGGTATGCCGGCACTCAGTTTACGGGCCAGCATGCGGCCGATGGCTCCAAGTCCTCCGATAGCGACGCGAATGTCAGGCATTTTAGCGGTTTTCTCCTTTGTCAGGGTGCTGTTTACGTGTGCGCCATCATGCCCACAAGGTCCGGCTTGACCCCAGGCGGCCCCGTGGGCAAGTCTGCTTCAAAGTTCAGGGAGGATTTTCATGTTCAAGAAGCTGTTGCTCGCTGGTCTCTCCGCCAGCGTTCTGTCCGCGGGTCTGATGGTGTCCGGCGGGGCCGCCTCGGCCCAGGATTTTCCGACCCGTCCAATGACCATGGTCGTCCCATTTGCCGCGGGCGGCCCGACCGACGTGCTGGGCCGGGTGCTGGCAGCGCGGATGAGCGAAATCCTCGGCCAGCAGGTGGTGGTCGAGAATGTCGGCGGCGCTGGTGGCCAGACCGGCTCCAAGCGCGTCGCCGATGCCAAGCCCGACGGCTATACCTTCGTGCTCGGCACCGTGGGTACCCACGCGCAAAGCCAGACCCTGAGCAAGAAGCCGCTCTACAACGCAGCAGACGATTTCACGCCGGTGGCGCTGATCGCCGAAGTGCCGATCGCGCTGATTGCGCGCAAGGATTTCCCGGCGAACAACCTCAAGGAATTCGTCGAATATTCGAAGGCGAATGCCTCGAAGATGCAGTTCGGCTCAGCCGGCGCCGGTTCGGCGACGCATCTCGGTTGCGTGGTCGCCAACATGGTGATGGGCACCGACATCGTGCATGTGCCCTACAAGGGGACCGGCCCGGCGATGCAGGACCTGCAGGGCGGACGCATCGACTTCCTGTGCGAAATCATCTCGACCGCCAAGCCCCAGGTCGATGGCGGCACCGTGAAGGCGATTGCGATCATGACCAAGGATCGCTCGCCGGCGCTGCCGAGCCTGCAGACCGCGGAAGAGCAGGGCACCAAGGGCATGGAGGCCTATACCTGGAATGCGATTTTCCTGCCCAAGGGCACGCCCGATGCGATCGTCAAGAAGCTTGCGGACGCCGCCAACCAGGCGATGGAGACTCCGGCGGTGAAGGAAAAGCTGGCCGGACTGGGTGCGATGATCGTCGTGCCGGATCGCCGTTCGCCGCAATATCTGCAGAAATTCGTGAAGGACGAGATCGCGAAATGGCGTGAGCCGATCCTCAAGAGCGGCGCCCAGACCAACTGACGGGTTGGGGTCGACGAGATGCAGCAGCGGCGGGCCGTCCGGTCCGCCGCTGTTTTTTTGAACACCGGTTTCACATGATGTAATAACGGAGCGCGTCCGAGAACCGGGGAATCGGGTCGCAAGACCTGCGAAATCGCGAGGCCTCCGAAATCACAAGGCCTGCGGATCGAAAGCCCACGGCAAATCGGGCGTCGTCAGTCAGGGTGTCTAAAGCGAGGATGACATGAGTTCGGGCCGTGTGCTCGTTGTCGAAGACGAGGTGCTGATCCGTATGCTTGCCGTCGATATGCTGCTCGATCTCGGCCGCGAGGCGGATGAAGCCGGCACCGCCGCGGAGGCGATTGAACTGCTGCGCGCTCCGGGTGCGGATTACGCTCTGGTGCTGCTCGATCTCGGTCTCCCGGACCGGCGCGGCGACGACCTCGTGCGCGACATCCGCCAGTCGCATGCGGCCTTGCCTCTGATCGTTGCCAGCGGAGAGGATCAGACCGAGGTTTCCGCGCGATTGAAGGAATTCAAGCCGATCGGTTTTCTCGGCAAGCCGTTCGATCTGGACGGGCTGAAGAATGCGATCGACGAGGTTGCGTCCTGAATGGCGAGGTGTTTCGCTTTTCTTGGATCGCGAACAGAGTCGAGGGTTTTGCGTTCACGCGTTTTCTTGACGCGACCTGGGCGGCCACTTCGCTGGAAAACGCTCTAGACCGCCAGCATCGTCACCACGACCAGGGTGCAACTAACCAGCGCCGCTGCCACGCACAGCGTCATCAGGCGCGCGGCGTTCTGGTCGAACAGCGGTCGGGACAGAGGCAGCATGTCCAA
>JAEZBA010000675.1 GCA_023430245.1 Pseudomonadota bacterium | reverse complement strand
TGGCGTCGGCTTCGGGTTCGCCGACGATCTGCCAGACGTGCTCCTTCTCGGTGTCTTCGTCCACGAGGGTAACGGTGGCGCCGAATTTCACGGTGTCGCCGGACAGCTTGGACACGTCGATCACTTCGGCCCGCGCAAGCTTGTCCTCAAGCTCGGCGATGCGGCCCTCGTTATGCGACTGCGCTTCCTTGGCGGCATGATATTCCGCATTTTCCGAGAGGTCGCCGTGGCCGCGCGCCTCGGTGATTTGCTGAATAATGCGCGGGCGCACCTCCTGCTGGCAATGCTTCAGCTCGGTCTCGAGAGCTGTATAGCCCGCTGCGGTCATCGGGATCTTGTCCATCGTCGTCCAACCTCTTGGCCCCTGCGGCCGGTCCAGGCCTTCGGAGCGCGCCCATTTCTGGGCAGATAGAGACAAAAGTGTTGATCGCAGGCCGACGCGGATTTGTCCGGCACGCGATCGGAACCCCTGTCAAAAAACAACCGTCACCAACACGCCGGGACTTATTCAGTTCCGGCCGCCGAAATAACTCTGCAGCGCCCGGACTTCGAGATCTCCCTCAAGGAAGGCTTTTATTCCTCGCGCGGCCGCGACGGCTCCGGAAAGAGTGGTGTAGTACGGGACTTTATGCAAGAGGGCTGCAGTCCGGAGCGAGGTCGAATCCGCCAGCGCCTGGGCCCCCTCGGTGGTATTGAACACCAGCTGGACGTCGCCGTTCTTGATGGCGTCTACAATGTGCGGGCGGCCCTCCAGCACCTTGTTGATCTTGGTCGAGGGCACCCCGTGCCCGTCCAGGTAGCGCTTGGTGCCAGAGGTGGCGATGATCCGGAATCCGAGGCCGACCAGCGTCCGCAGGGCCTCCAGGATCCGCGGCTTGTCCGAATCCCGGACCGAGACGAACACGGTGCCGGACCGCGGCACCCGGGTGCCGCCACCCAGCTGAGACTTGGCGAAGGCTGTCTCGAAACTCCGGGCGATGCCCATCACCTCGCCGGTGGACTTCATCTCCGGCCCGAGCACGGTATCCACACCCGGGAAACGGGCAAACGGGAACACCGCTTCCTTGACACCGATATGCTCGATACGCGGCGGCTTCAGGCCGAAGCTCGCCAGGCTCTCGCCGGCCATCACCCGCGACGCGATCTTGGCGACCGGCAGGCCGATCACCTTGGCGACGAAGGGCACCGTGCGCGAGGCCCGCGGATTGACCTCGAGCACATAGATGTCGCGATCCTTGATCGCGTATTGAACGTTCATCAGCCCGCCGACTTTCAGCGCCAGCGCCAGCGCGCGGGTCTGCTCCTCGAGCCGCGTGATCATGTCGGCATCGAGCGAATGCGGCGGCAGCGCACAGGCGCTATCGCCCGAATGCACGCCCGCTTCCTCGATATGCTCCATGATCCCGGCAATGAACGTGTCCTTGCCGTCGGCAATGCAATCGACGTCGACTTCGGTCGCGTCGGAGAGATAGCGGTCGAGCAGCAGCGGGCGCTTCGCCGACACCACGAGTTCGGAGGGACGGTCGAGATCGCCGATCAGCCGGGCCAGGTAGCGGTCGAGCTGGTTCACGTCGTGCACGATTTCCATCGCCCGTCCGCCCAGCACATAGGACGGCCGGATCACAATCGGGAAGCCCATCTCGCCGGCGATCTTGCGCGCGTCCTCGGGCGAGGTGGCAATGGCGTTTTCCGGCTGCTTCAGGCCGAGCTGATCGAGCAGCTTCTTGAAGCGGTCGCGGTCCTCCGCGAGATCGATCATGTCGGGCGAGGTGCCGAGGATCGGCACCTTCGCGTTCTCGAGCGCTTCCGCCAGCTTGAGCGGCGTCTGTCCGCCGAATTGCACGATCACGCCATGCAGCGTCCCGCGCGAGCGTTCGACGTCGATGATCTCCAGCACGTCTTCGGCGGTCAGCGGTTCGAAATAGAGGCGATCCGAGGTGTCGTAATCGGTCGACACGGTTTCCGGATTGCAGTTGACCATGATGGTCTCGTAGCCCGCATCCTTCAGCGCGAAGCAGGCATGGCAGCAGCAATAATCGAACTCGATGCCCTGTCCGATCCGGTTCGGCCCGCCGCCCAGGATCACGACCTTCTTGCGGTCGGAGGGCGCGGCCTCGTTCGAGGCCTTGCCTGCGAACGGGGTCTCGTAGGTCGAATACATGTAGGCCGTGGGCGAAGCGAATTCGGCGGCGCAGGTGTCGATGCGCTTGAACACTGGCCGTACGTCGAGTGCATGGCGCTTCGCCGTCACATCGGCCGCGCTCAGCCCGGTCAGCTTCGCCAGCCGCGCGTCGGAAAAGCCCATCGCCTTGAGCCGCCGCATCGCGCCGGGCGTTGTCGGCAAACCGCGGGCCTTGATCTGCGCTTCGGTGTCGATGATGCCGCGGATCTGCGCCAGGAACCACGGATCGATCTTGCAGCTTTCGTGGATGGTGTCGTCGTCCTGGCCAAGGCGCATCGCCTGCGCGACTTTCAGCAGCCGGTCCGGCGTCGGCGTGCCGAGCGCGGCGCGGATCGCGTTCTTGTCGTCGCCTTCGTCGACGCCCTCGATCTGGATGTCGTCAAGCCCGGTCAGGCCGGTTTCCAGCGAGCGCAGAGCTTTCTGCAGCGATTCCTGGAAATTGCGGCCGATCGCCATCGCTTCGCCGACCGACTTCATCGACGTGGTCAGCACCTGCGAGGCGCCGGCAAACTTCTCGAATGCGAAGCGCGGGATCTTCGTCACCACGTAATCGATGGTGGGCTCGAACGAGGCCGGCGTGGCGCCGCCGGTGATGTCGTTCTTGATCTCGTCCATCGTGTAGCCGACCGCGAGCTTGGCCGCGACCTTGGCGATCGGGAAGCCGGTGGCTTTCGAGGCCAGCGCCGACGAGCGCGAGACGCGAGGATTCATCTCGATCACGACCAGCCGACCGTCCGCCGGGT
>JAEZBA010000646.1 GCA_023430245.1 Pseudomonadota bacterium | reverse complement strand
GCTTTGACGCGCACGAGATCGGCCTCGAGGCCTTTGCCTGGAATATCGAAAATCGCCGCCTGATCGCCGCGCTGGAAGCGCGCGCGTCGGGAATGCCGAACCTGCGTCTGATCCGGACCGACGCGGCCGCGGTCGACAGCCGCGCTGACGGCGTCACCATTCGCAGCACCGGCGGCGACGTGATCGAAGCCATGCTCGCCGTTGGCGCCGACGGTAAAAACTCGCTGTGCCGGACCGCCGCCGGGATCGCCGTGCAGAGCCGGAGCTATCCGCAGGTCGCGCTGACCTACAGCGTCGCGCACAGCCGCCCGCATCGCGACATCTCGACCGAATTCCATACCGAGCATGGCCCGTTCACCACCGTGCCGCTGCCAGGCGACCGCTCCAGCATCGTCTGCGTGGTCGACGAGAGCACGGCGCATGACCTGCAGTCGCTGAGCCCCGATCAACTCGATCGCGAACTGGAGCGCCGCTCGCATTCGATCCTCGGCATGATCAAGGCCGATGCCGGCCACGGCGCGTTCCCGCTGGTGATGGACACCGCGCGCCGGTTTGCAGCCGAACGGATCGCGCTGATTGGTGAAGCCGCGCATCGCTTTCCTCCCATCGGCGCGCAGGGCCTCAATCTCGGCTTGCGGGATGCCGCGGCAATTGCGGAGATCGCGGCCGATCATCGCGACGATCCGGGTTCGCCAGAGGTGATCGACCGCTACGATCGCGAGCGGCGGGCCGATATCATGAGCCGCACCGTCGCGGTCGATCTGATGAACCGGTCGCTGCTCTCGGGCTTTCTGCCGGTGCAGGGCCTGCGCGGCATCGGACTGCACCTGCTCAACACCATCGGCCCGCTGCGGCGCGCGATGATGCGCGAAGGCGTGATGCCGCATGCGGCACAGCCACGGCTGATGCGCGGCGAAGCGCTTCTATAGCGGCGGCGGCGGCGAGGCTTTTTCGCTGCCTTCCGGCTCACGGAATTGCGGATCGATCGGCACCGGCAAGGCCGGCAGTGTTGCACCCTGCCCGCCCCGCACCCGATGCGCGAACAGGCCGCGTCCGACGAAATGCGGATCGTTCAGGGCCTCGTCGAGCGAGCGCACGATGGTGACGCAGCAATCGGCTTTTGCGAAACTTGGTTCCCAATCGGCGGCGCTGCGGCTGGCAATGATGGCCGCCACCGCGGTCATGGTCGCGGCCGGATCTCGCCGGTCGTCGGCAAGCGAAGCCTCGAGTCCGATCACGGAGGCAAAGCGCTGCCAGAAATGGTTCTCCAAAGCCGCGCAGGCGACGATGCCGCCATCCTTCGCCGGATAGAGATGATAGCGCGGGCTGGCTCCGGTCAGTTCGCTCTGTCCGGAGGTCGCCAGCGAACCGCTGGCCCAATAGCCCGACAGCGCCCGCCAGGCGAAGGTGAACATCGCATCGGTCATGGCGATGTCGAGGCGGCAGCCCGCGCCGGTCAGGTCGCGGTGGCGCAGCGCCAGCAAGATGTTGATCACGGCCGGAAAGGTACCACCCGCGATGTCGGCCACCAGCGCCGGCGGCACCACCGGCCGGTCGGGCGGACCGGGCTGGAATGCCAGCAGCCCGGTGCTGGCGATGTAGTTGAGATCGTGCCCGGCCTCCGTCGCGCGCGGCCCGGACTGGCCATAGCCCGAAATCGAGCAATAGATCAGCCGTGGAAACCGATCTCGAACGGCCTCGAATCCGAACCCCAGTTTTTCCATGATGCCGGGACGGAATTGCTCAACCAGAACATCAGCGCTCTCAAGCAGTGAATGAAGCTCAGTCACCCCATCTGCCGTCTTCAAGTCCAGCGTCAGGGTCTTCTTTCCCCGGTTGAGCAGGCTGAAGGCGGCTCCGGTGCCCTGCCATTGCGGATCGTAGCCGCGCATGTCGTCGCCGCCCGGCCGCTCGATCTTGGTCACCTCGGCGCCGGCTTCCGCCAGCATCAGCGTCGCCAGCGGGCCCGGCAGCAGATTGGTAAGGTCGACGATCTTGATCCCCGACAGCGGCTGCGGCATCGCTTCGCTCCCCTCTGGAACAGCGAGGATAGCAGAGGCGCGGTGGAAGCTAGAACGGCGTCACGGGGAGCAGCCCGGTCTGCACCAGCCACATCACGCTGGTCAGCGTGAAGACCGACACCAGGGTGCCGATCAGAATCGAGCCGGAGGCCTCCTCGACCCAGACGTCGTATTGCCGCGCCAGCACGAACACATTCAGCGCCGGCGGCAGCGCCGCCATCAGCACCGCGGCATAGGTCCAGGAGGCGCTGAACGGCCCAAGCCAGGCCAGCATGAAAAACACGATCAGCGGATGCAGGACGAGCTTCACCGGCACGATCGCGGGCACATCCCAGGCAAGCTTCGGCAGCGGGCGCAGCGCCACAGTCACGCCCAGCACGAACAAGGCACAGGGCGCCGCTGCGTTCTGCAGGAATTGCATCAGCCGGTCGAGCGCCACCGGCGGTTCGAAATGCAGCGCCGCCGACAACACCCCGAGCAGCGTCGCGATGATGAATGGATGCAGCGCGATGCGCTTGCCGACGAACAGCAC
>JAEZBA010000500.1 GCA_023430245.1 Pseudomonadota bacterium | reverse complement strand
CAGGGCCAGCGCGGTCTCTTCCGGCTTGTTCCAGTAGCCCTGCATCACGATCGGGCCGCGTACCAGGATTTCGCCGATCGTGCCGCGCGGCACATCGTTGCCGTCGTCATAGGCGATGATCCCCTCGACATTGGGCGGCGCCACGCCGCAGGATTTCAACTTGTCGCCGGAAACCCGAGGGTCGCGCAGATGGTGCGGGATCATGCTGCCGATCGGGGACAACTCGGTCATGCCCCAGCCGTGCAGGAATTTCAAGTCGGGCCACAGTTCGACGGCGCGCTTGAGTGTGCCTTCGGTAATCGGCGACGACCCGAACATGAATTGCCGCAGATGCGACAGGTCGCGCTTCTCGATGCCAGGCGAGTTCACGATCATCGAGATCATGGTCGGCACCAGCGCGATATTGGTGACGCGGTGCTGGGCCATGGCGTCGAGACAGGTCTCGACCTCGAAGCGCGGAATGAAGACATGCGTGCCCGCGGCCATTGTGATCGACAAGGTCGACATGCCGTCGGTGAGGTAGCACATCGGCGCGGCGTGCAGATACACGCTGGTCGGATCGTAGCCGATCATGTAGCAGCCGTTCACCGCATTGGTGACCATGTTGTCGTGGCTGAGCATCACGCCCTTGGCCTTTCCGGTGCTGCCGCCGGTGTAGAAAATCCCGGCGAGATCGCTGCCGTGACGTCCTGCATCCGTGGCCGGCTCGGTCTTAGCGATCAGCGCCTCATAGTCCGCAAAGCCTGCGGGCGCGGGGGTATCGGCGATATGCAGCAGCATGCGCAGCGCCGGAACGCGCTCGCGGATGGCCTGCGCCACCGATACGAAATTGTCGTCGACGATCAGGATCTCGGCGCCGGAATCCTCGAGGATGTATTGCAGCTCGGGCAGCGCCAGACGGGTGTTCAGCGGCACGATCGCACCGCCCGCCCAGGGGATCGCGTAGTAGATCTCAAAATAGCGGTGGCTGTTGAGCGCGAGGATCGCCACGCGTCCGCCGTCGGACAGACCGCCATTACGAAGCACCGATGCGCCGCGCGCGACCCGCGACATGACCTCGCTCCAGGAATAGCGATGCGCGCCATCGATCGCTGCCGCGCCGGCAGGTTTGACCTGCGCTGCGCGGCGCAGTCCCTGAGTAAGCCGTCCTCCCATCATATCGCGTTTCGTTTATCGGAATGCCATATCGCTGGATGGCACAATATCGGCTTGCTAGTTTGCGCGCAAGAAACGCGCAAGGCATCCGCACAGAGCCGGAGCCGAGGAGACGTCATGAGCGATGCGCTAGCTGTGTCGGCGACACTGGCCCGCCATGTTGCATCGGCGACGGTGCCAGCGGAGGTGCGTGCGGTAACGCGGCGCGCGGCGATTGATGCCGTTGGAGTGATGACTGCTGCAAGCGGACTTGGCGAGGGCTGCGATGCTTTTGCTGCGCTTGCGAAAGAGAGCGGCGAGGGTGGCGCGTGCACCGTGCTTGGGTTCGACTTTCGAACTTCGCCGATCATGGCCGCCTTCGCGAACGGCGCGATGGCGCACGCGCTCGATTTCGAGGATACGCATGACGCAACGCTGGTGCATCCGCATGCGGCGGTCGTGCCGGCCGCGCTTGCGGCTGCCGAGTTTGCCGGAAATGTGAGCGGGCGCGATTTTCTCGACGCGGTTGCGATCGGCGCCGATCTGTCGTGCCGACTGGCCCTGGGCTTGACCGAAAGCGTCGAAAAGCGCGGCTTCTATTTCATCCCCATGCTGAGCGCCTATGGCGCCGCCGCCGCCGCGGCCCGGGTGCTGAAACTGCCCGAAGCGCAGATCGTGCAGAGTTTGGCGCTCGCCTCCTGTCAGGCGGTGTTCAGCGATGCGCTGGTGAGTTATCCGGCATCGCATCTGCGTGCGGTGCGCGACGGCTTTAGCGCGCGCGCGGGCGTGACGGCGGCACTGTTGGCGCGCCGCGGTCTGCAGGCCTTCGACCGACCAATCGAAGGACCGGGCGGGCTTTATGCGAATTTCGCGCGGGGGCAGTTCGATGCAACGCGCATGCTGCATGGGCTCGGCGAGGACTATGAGGGTGCGAAAGTGAGCTTCAAGCCCTGGCCGTCGTGTCGTGGAACGCATGCCTTTGTCGAAGGCGCGCTGTCGATGGTGCGCGAGCAAGCGATCGATGCCGATCGCATCGAACGGATCGATATCACGGTCAGCCCGTTCTTTGCGGTGTTGTGCGAGCCGCCCGAGCAGAAGCGCCGGCCGAAGACCGCTATCGACGCGAAGTTCTCGATCCCGTTCACGGTCGCGGTTGCGTTAGGGCAGGGCGACGTAACGTTACGCGACTTCTCCGCGGAGCGGCTCTCCGATCCGAAGCTGCATGCGCTTGCGGACAAGGTGCATCATGTCGTCGAACCGGCATGGAGGCTGGAGCAATCGACCCGCGGCGTGCTGTCGCTGTCGCTTGCGGACGGGCGCAGCATCACCCGCGAGGTCATCGATCCGCTTGGCCATCCGCTCAATCCGATGGATGAAAGGGCTTTGCGGCGCAAGGTCGAGGATTGCCTCGCCGTTGCACGGAAGCCGATGGATGCTGGGGCGGTGCGACAGTTGATCGGGCGGCTGGAGGCAATCGAGCAGGTGACGGAGATGCGGGAGGTGTTTGCGCAGAGTTTATAGGTCTGCCTCGGCATCACCGCTCGCTTCACCTCCCCCCTTGCGGGGGAGGTCGACAGCCGAAGGCTGTCGGGAGGGGGGTAAGCAGCGAACCCTGCTTTTGCGGTTAACCCCCCCCGCGC
>JAEZBA010000491.1 GCA_023430245.1 Pseudomonadota bacterium | reverse complement strand
GGGCAATAGAGCGACGACGGCGAAGCCGCGACGTTAAAGCGGCGCATGGAATTAAGCATCGCGTTGCCCTCTAGTTCTTCAGGTTGATCATGCGTTCGACCGAGCGACGCGCCTTCTCGGCGATCATCGGATCGATCACGACTTCTTCTTTCATGTAGACGAGGCTTTCGAGGATCTTCGGCAGCGTGATCCGCTTCATATGCGGGCACAGATTGCACGGCCGCACGAACTCGACATCCGGCAATTCCGCCTGCACGTTGTCGGCCATCGAACATTCGGTGACCATGACGATGCGCTTCGGCCGCTCGCGCCGCACCCAGTCGATCATGTGGGCGGTCGAGCCGGTGAAATCCGATTCCGCGATCACATCTGGCGGGCATTCCGGATGCGCAATGATCTTGAGGTTTGGATCGCCCTCGCGATAGAGACGCAGTTCGTCGCCGGTGAAGCGCTCGTGCACCTCGCAGGCGCCTCTCCAGGCGATAATCTTTTTAGAGGTCTGCGAAGCGACATACTTTGCCAGATACTGATCCGGCAGGAAGATCACGGTGTCGGACTCGAGGCTTTCCACCACCTGCAGCGCGTTCGACGAGGTGCAGCAGATATCGACTTCCGCCTTCACCTCCGCGGAGGTGTTGACATAGGCGACCACCGGCACGCCCGGATAGCGCGCGCGCAGCAGCCGGACGTCCTCGCCGGTGATAGCTTCGGCGAGCGAACAGCCGGCACGCATGTCGGGAATCAGCACGGTCTTGTCAGGGTTCAGGATTTTCGAGGTCTCGGCCATGAAATGCACGCCGCCCTGCACGATCACGTCCGCCTTTACCTTGGTGGCTTCGCGCGCGAGTTGCAGCGAGTCGCCGACATAATCGGCAACGCAATTGTAGATTTCCGGCGTCTGATAATTGTGCGCGAGGATGACCGCATTGCGCTCGCGCTTAAGCGCGTTGATCGCCTTCACGTAGGGCGCAAAAACTGGCCATTCGACCGCAGGGATCACGGTCTTGATCCGCTCATAGAGATGCGCGGTCTCGCGCGCGACCTCTTCGTTCCATTCGAGCTTGGGCATGGGGAGCACGCCGAATTTGCGCGCGGCCGCATCCGAGCCGTGCGGCAGCGAGGCCGGCATCGGCGGCAATCCGTTCGCAGGACCCTGCAATTCAAGGAGCGGCATGTCAGCCTCCCAAACTCGATCGACTCACGAGTGAGTTTATGCTCACTATGAGCATATCTAGGTACAAAATTAGCCGGCACAAGGTGCCGGTCAATTCCGCTCCACGATGAAAACACGGCCAGTCAGGCATTATTCTCATCGTGAGCAAAACACTCTACCACCTTTTGCAGCGGGTGGCTATCCCGTCTCAGCAAATTAACCGCAGAGGGGCGGGGGCCGTTCCAGGACAACAGGTCTAGCGGCGACGCGTTGTTGTCGTGGTGGCGCCGCCCTTCATCTGGACGCGGCAGGCCGGTGTGAGGTTGCGCATATTCTGGTACAGGCAATTTTCGATGGCATGGACCATCGGAATGAAATTGCTGCAGAATTTGAAGGCATCGCCTTCGCATGCCTCGCGCTGGGCAATCGTGCCCTGGGCTGCGGCTGGTGTCATCGTTCCGACAACTGTCAGCAGCATTGCGGCAAGGAAAATGCCGCGGCGGAGCGATTTGGCATGCGTCATCATTTCAGACCCCAATTGACGATTCGCCAACATTATCACGAAAGCGGCTGATTCCGCCGGGGGTGGATCTCGCCGCCCGAGCTATTCCGTGGGTGTATCGCTCCCATCACCAAGTTTCGTTAGGGCCGCGCCCGCCAGGGCCCTATTTTGCCGTCCGCTGCGCCGGCATGGCGCGGCTTGCGCCGGTCGCCGGAAGGGTCGCAATGCACGATACAATACGCGCTGCCTCGGGTGGCCGCATGTCCTGGCGTACGCCGCTCGTTGTCATTCTGGCCGGCTGCGTCATTTCGATGATCTCTTTTGGTCCGCGCTCCGCGACCGGACTTTTCATGCAGCCCATCAGCGACGCCAACGGCTGGGGCCGCGACGTGTTTGCGCTCGCTTTCGCGGTGCAGAACCTGCTCTGGGGATTGGGCCAGCCATTCGCGGGCGCAATCGCCGACCGGTTCGGCACGTTGCGCGTTCTGTGCGGGGGAGCTCTGCTGTATGCGGTCGGCCTCGTGCTGATGACGTATTCAAGCACGCCGCTGAGTTTCAACATCACCGTCGGCGTGATGATCGGGTTTGGTCTGTCGGGTTGCTCGTTCAATCTCGTGGTCGCGGCACTCGGAAAACTCGTGCCCGATCACATGCGTTCGCTCGCCTTCGGAGCGGGAACGGCGGCGGGATCGTTCGGACAATTCCTGTTCGCACCACTCGGCGCCGCCCTGATTGCGAATTACGGCTGGGCCTTTGCACTGTTCGTATTTGCGGCAGCTGTGATGTTGATCGTACCGTTCTCGCTTGCGCTCGCGACCGCGCCTGCTTCCAGCAGGACCGATCCCGGTGCTGATGCACCGCAATCGCTGCGCCACGCATTGTCCGAAGCCTTCGCGCACCGCTCTTATGTACTGCTGGTGCTCGGCTTCTTCACCTGCGGCTTCCAGCTCGCCTTCAT
>JAEZBA010000484.1 GCA_023430245.1 Pseudomonadota bacterium | reverse complement strand
ATGAAGGCGAGGCCGATGGTCAGCAGCACCTGGTCGAGTTCGCTGGCGCGGTAGAGCTTGCGATAAAGCGTACGCTCGAGCACGACGCTGACGGCGGCGGCGGCGAGAAACGCCATCGGCAGCGTCGCCAGGAACGGCCAGCCGAAGGTGTTGACCAGCGTGACGGTCACGTAACCGCCGAGCATCGCGAAGGCGCAATGCGCAAGGTTGACGAAATTCATCATGCCGAGCGTGACGGACAGCCCGACCGACAGCAGGAATAACAGCATGCCATAGGCAAAGCCGTCGAAAAGAACCCCGATGATAGGCCCCAAAGTCTTTCCCTCAGCCTCGGTATGTTATCGCCGGGTTTAACCCGTCAAGGCGGCGTCCTGACGCCGTATGACCCGGCCATCCATCATCGTTTTCGTTTTGATGGGTGCGCGGGTCAAGCCCGCGCATGACCGATTTTTTCGCCCCTCGCAAGCCAACGCCCGGAGTTCGGCACTCCGGGCGTCGGACCAACTCAGCGGAACGCGCTTATTTTACTTCTTCATCCGCGCCTTGACCGGATCCTTGACCTTCTCGACCTTGTCGAATTCGACATTCTGGACCCGGCCGCCGACCTTTTCGACCCGGCGGATATAGACGTCCTGAACGATGTCGCGGGTCTCCGGATCGATCGAGATCGGACCGCGCGGGCTCTCCCACGCCATGCCCTTGGCAGCGTCGATCATCGCCTGGGCGTCGGTCTTGCCGCCGGTCTTCTTGAGGACGTCATAGATCAGCTGCATGCCGTCCCAGCCACCGACCGAGAAGAAGTCCGGGTTGCGGCCGTAATCGGCGTGGTAGGCCTTCACGAAGGCAGCGTTCTTGTCCGACTTATGTGTCGGGTCGTAATGGAAGCCGGTGATGATGCCGATGCTGGCATCGCCCATCGACTTCAGTGCGCTGTCGTCGGTGATCTCGCCCTGTCCCATCACCTTGATCTTGCTCGGATCGATGCCGCGTTCCGCCAGCGCCTTGCCAAAGGCGGCCGGCTGTGCGCCGCCCGGGACGAACACGTAGATGCCTTCCGGATTGAGATCCTTGGCGCGCTGCACATAGGCCGAGAAGTCGGGATTGGCGACCGCCATCTTGACGGTGCCGACCACTTCACCGCCGGCTTCCTTGAAGGCGCGGGAGAACCCGGCCTCGGCATCGATGCCCGGGCCGTAATCCGAATGCATCGTATACACGCGCTTTACGCCGCCCTTGGTCGCGGCCCATTGGCCAAGCGCCTCGTTGACCTGCGGCGTGGTCAGCGACACCCGCGCCATATACGGCGACTTGGTGGTGATGATCGAAGTGGCGGCATTCATCACCACCATGAATTTCTTGGCCTGATCGGACACGTCCGCCGCAGCCATGGCATTCGGGGTCAGCAGGAAGCCGGTGAGGATGTCGACGCCGTCGCGCACCACCAGTTCCTGGGCCAGACGCTTGGCGACATCCGGCGCGATGCCGCCGACATCCTTGCGGATGAATTCGATCTTGCGGCCGGCGACGGTGTCGCCGTTCTCCTTCACGAACAGCTTGATCGCATTGTCCATTTGCGCGGCGCCATCGGCGAACTGGCCGGAATAGGGCAGGATGATGCCAATCTTGATCGGGCCCTGCTGCGCCTGCGCGGTGCCGACAAAAGCCGCGGTTGCGGCCAGCGCGGCAAGTCCAAACATTCTTCGGTTCATCGCTTATCCTCCTGAAAGCTCTCGCACTTTCATGCTTGTGTTCGCGTTGGCGCGGACACTATCCACGGCCGATCTTGCGGTCAATGAACCGAGCGCATCGGGTGCGCAGTCTACGGCAATGCCCAATTGCTCAAAGTTAGGGGCCGGTGGGATTGGGGCGAGACCGACGCAACAGGTCGTCGTCCGAATAACCGCTCTGTTAACGACTTGTAACCCTACGGCGAAGATGTGCTGCTTTCTTGGTCAAGTTCCGGCGGCGGCCTTGCATGGTGTGCGGAAGGGATGAAGACATGGGCATTCGGCGTCGCGTGAGTTGCGCGGCCAATCGACGGCACCTTTCATTCTCGTAGCCGTTGGGCAGCGTGGCGTGGTCAGATCGTCCGCACGGACATAGGACGTCTGCGCATCCCGAATAGCGCGTATGCCCGCCGGCGGGCGCCTCAGGGCCGGCACCGGCTCTCCGGTCTGCCGCTAAATCCTGCGGGTCGCCAGCCGGAATGCCGCAGAGAAGGGCGGGACAATACCGGCCGGCGCAGATACGCTACGGAACTTTTCTAATCTGTGAGCCCTGAACGCATGTCGGCGCTTTGCTTTCAACTGAATGGCCGGACGGTGGTCGAGGATCGGGTCTCACCGACCACGACGCTTCTGGATTACCTGCGGCTGAATGCTCGCCTGACCGGCACCAAGGAAGGCTGCGCCGAGGGCGATTGCGGCGCCTGCACCGTGGTGGTGGGACTGCCGCAGGATGACGGGGGCCTGGCGTGGCGTGCGGTCAATTCCTGCCTGGTGCTGGTGCCGCAGGTCGATGGCCTGCCGGTCATCACCGTGGAGGGGCTGGCGCAGCCCGACGGCGCGCTGCATTCGGTGCAGCAAAGCCTGATCGAGGCGGATGCGACGCAATGCGGTTTCTGCACGCCCGGCTTTGCGATGGCGATGCTCGCATTTGCGCAAGGTGGTGAGGCGCGCGACGACGAGACCATTCACGAGGCGCTGGCCGGCAACCTCTGCCGCTGCACCGGCTACAAGCCGATCGTCGAGGCCTGCAAGA
>JAEZBA010000331.1 GCA_023430245.1 Pseudomonadota bacterium | reverse complement strand
GGCGCAGCGCGGCCCGCACCGGTTCGACATCGATTGCATCCGCCATCACCGCATGATCGACGACCAGCGGCCCGCTCCAGGCGTCCGACATGCCGAGCACCACGATCTCATGCCCGAGCAATTCGATTCCGGCCGAGCAACTGGCGCGGCCGGAATGCAGCGACCAGTTCTCACCGATATCCTTGTCGGCAATCGCCTCCGCCTCGAGTTCGCCGAGCGCGGCCGCGACACCGAGCGCGCTGGCGGCGCGCGACAGCCCCATGGATTTCAGCGTCGATGAGGTTGCGACCGTCTTGCCGCGCGCTGTGGCGTCACCGATCCGCTGTGCGGTCAGGAGCGGACATTTGACCTGCACGAAATGCACGTAGGCCGGATCGGCAATGCCGGCATCGCGCATCGCCGCGCGCACGCCATCGGCAACGGATGCAATCTGCCCGGCGCGGCCGAGATCTTCCGGCGGCAGCGATGCGGTATGCGCGCGCCCGATCGCGAGCGCAGGTCCAGCCCCCTCGCCGTCCGCGCGTTCGAACACGGTCCAGTGCGGCGCCATCGCGCCTTCGGTGCCGCCCGACATCACGAAGCAGATTTTCTCGGCGTCCTCGCGCGGCATGAATTGCGCGAAGAACTGCGTCAGCGTCATGGTGGCAAAGCCGCGGCTGAAATCGTTGACGCAGCCATTGCCCTCGGTCTTGCCGAAGACGGCGATCACGCCACGCGGGTCGATCAGACCCTGCTCGATGGCGCGCGCAATGCCGCTGGTATCATCAGGACCGTTCGCGGAAATACGATGAACCTTGGCAACTGGCACAAAACCTCCTCAGCAGCAGGGGATGCCGGAGGCGTTCGCGGCGACCGCCTTTTCCAGCGCCGGCAGCGCAGCAGCAAGCGCGGCATTGCCGGACATGCCGGCCCGGAACCGCGCCAGCAGGTCTTCGCGCATCGCCGGATAATCGATGCCGGTCACATGTCCCTCTTTGACGATGGTGCGCCCGCCAACGATCACCTCGGCGATATGCCGCGCGGTGACGCGCGCGAACAACAGATCGCGCGGATCGAGATCGGACTTGAGCCGGTCGTCATCGACATGCGCCCAGTCCAGCAGGATGAGATCGGCCGGCGCGCCTTCGGCCAGCGACCCGCCATCGTCGCGGTTCAGCACCGAGAAGCGGCCGTTGCGCCAGGCCGAGGTGAGGATGTCGGCGCGGCTGACATCGACATCGAAGCCCCAGCCGCCATGCAGGAGATGGGTCAGACGCATCTCGCGCAGCGAATCGTCATCCTCGTCCAGCGCCAGCCCGTCGATACCGAAGGCGATGCGGCAGCCGCGGCGCTTCATCTCGGCGAGCGGCGCGATCCCGGACCGGATGCCGAGATTGGACGAGGTGTTGACCGAGATGGTCACGCCCCGCTCCGCCAGCAATTCCAGTTCGTCGGGCCGCGCCCAGGTGCAATGCGCAAGCGTCAGCCGCGGCGACAGGAAGCCGATCGAATCGAGATAGCGGACGATGCCGTCCGGGATTTCGCGGTCGGCCCAGTCGCGCTGATAGCGCGTTTCGAGGCAATGCATGTGAATGCGGCGGCCGGTGCGGGCCGACGCCTCGGCAATCGCACGCAGCAACGCATCCGAGCACCATTGCACGCCGGTCGGCCCGTATTGCACGTTGAAGCCCGGATGATCGACCGCCGCAATCGCCTCGTCCACCAGCGCCAGCTGTTCGCTGACCGGCAGCATCGGCCGCAGGAAGCGCGCGCGGATTTCCGCAGCCGCCTCGGCCGGTAACGCGTCGACAATCGGCTCCGACGGCCCATAGACCAGCGGATTGCGATCCCGCAGGCCGACCGCAAATCCGACCCGCACGCCGACGTCGCGCGCGGCCTTCGCCACCGCTTTGGCTTCGGTGATGTAATCGGTCAGGCCCTGGACGCGGTTGTAATGCACCATGACGACGCCCTGCCCGCCCAGCGCCGAGCGCGACAGCGACACCGCGGCGGCGAGATACGGATCGACCGATGGAAACATCGCGAGATAATGCAGCCAGATTTCCAGCGGCTTGCCGCCGGCCCCGATTGAACTCGACCGCGCCGCGCGGGCGTGATCGTGCGCGTTGCACATCACCGGCATCGCAAGGAGCGAGGGCGCGCTGCCGCGATGCGGCGAAACCTTCGCGATGCGATCGCCGTCGAACGCAATGCCAACCGGACCGATGGCGGCCGCATCCGGCGCCGTCAGCGCATGTTCTACTTCGATAACCCGCACGGTTTACCCCGCTCAGCCGATCGCGAATTCGTCCTTGCGGTGCGCCCATCCGGTCACCCGCATTTCGATCAGCGAGAAGATCACGTAAAGCGACACGCCCATGACGGCAAGGATCAAGAGGCCGGCGAACACCAGCGGCACGTCGAACGATGACGAGGCGATCATCATCACATTGCCGATCCCGCGGTTGGAGGCGACCGTCTCGGACAGCACCACGCCGACGAACGCCAGCGTCACCGCGACCTTCAGCGAGGCGAAGAAATACGGCATTGCGCGCGGCAGGCCGACATTCCAGAGAAT
>JAEZBA010000315.1 GCA_023430245.1 Pseudomonadota bacterium | reverse complement strand
CCAGACCGGCATGCCGCAAGGCGGCGTGCCGGTCCTCGGCGAGGAGCGAGTCGTGACGGGTCGCGATCTCTGACATCAGCTCATCTTGCCGAGGTCGAGTTGCAGGATTTTCGCGGTCTCGCGCAGGATGTCGTAGGCCTTGTCGTCGGTCGGCGCGAAACCTTCGACGCGGAACGCCTTGAGGACGGCGGGGTCCTTCAGTTCGATGAAGGCCTTGCGGATATTGTCCTTCAGGGCCGGCGTGAGGTCGGCCTGCATGGTCATTGGATAATTCGGGATCGGATCGGTGATCGCGATCACCTTCAGCTTGTCGCCGTCGATGGACTTGCGGGCGAGCAGCGCCTCGTAGATTGCCTTCGACAACGCTCCGGCCGGAACCTGGCCGTTCTGCACGGCGCGGGCGACGCCGTCATGGGTGCCCAGATGCACCGGCCTGTAGTCCTTGTTTCCGTCGAGACCGTTCTTGAGCAGATGCGCGCGCGGGATCAGGTGGCTGGAGGTCGAAGCCTGATCGCCATAACCGAACGGCTTGCCCCTGATGTCGGCAAGCGTTTTCACCGGGCCGTCGGCTTGTGCGATGATGATGGAATTGTAGGTCGGCGAGCCCTTCTCGATGCCGACTGCGAATGGCTCGATGCCGGGTGCCTTGGACTTCGCCAGCACATAAGAGAACGGACCGAAATAGCCGATTTCGATGCGGCCGAAGCGCATTGCTTCGATCATCGACGAATAGTCGGTGGTCACAACTAGTTCGATCTGCTTGCCGAGCGCCTTTTCCAGATGCGCCTTCAGCGGCTGCGCCTGCTGGATCAGCGTTGCGGCATTTTCGTCGGGCAGCAGCGCGACGCGCAGCTTGGCGGGGTCCTTGGCCTGGGCGAAGGCGGAGCCGGGGATGAGCGCGATTGCAGCGGCTGTTCCGTGCAGGAAGAGGCGGCGGTTGATCATGCGTAGGTTCCTGTCTTGAGGGGAGTGGGTTCAAAATCGGTGTCGGCGTTGGCGGAGGTGCTGCCGTAGATGCGGTTCACCTCGGTCCTGCCGAGCCGGCTGGCGGGCCCATCGAACACCACCGCGCCCTGTGCGAGGGCGACGATCCGGTCCGAATAGCGGCGGGCGAAATCGAGCTGATGCAGACTGACGATCGCGGTAATCCCGTCCGATTTGCAGATCCCGTGCAGCAGCGACAGCACGCGGTCCGCGGTCGCCGGATCGAGGCTTGCGACGGGTTCATCGGCGAGAACCAGCGCCGGCTTCTGCACCATCGCGCGGGCGATGCCGACGCGCTGCTGCTGTCCGCCGGACAATTGATCGGCTCGCTTAAGCGCATAATCGATCAGGCCGACGCGCTCGATCGCCTCCAGCGCCATGGTCTTCTCGGATCGCGATGGCGGCAGCAGGGTGCGCAGGCCGGAATGATAGCCAAGCCTTCCCATCAGCACGTTGGTGAGAACGCTGCAGCGTCCGATCAACTGGTGTTGCTGGAAAATCATGCCGGTGCGGCGCCGATGCGACTGGAGGTTCCGGCGGGCGCCGAGGTCGCCGATGCTGTCGGCGGTGACGCGGCCGCCGGTCGGCGACACCAGACCGTTGAGGGATCTCAGAAGCGTGGATTTGCCGGCGCCGGAAGCGCCGAGCAGCACCGTGAATGCGCCGGGCTCGAAGCGGAGCGAGCACGGATGCAGCGCGCGCGTACCGCCCGGATACGAGACTTCGAGATTGTGTGTCTGGATCATCTCCGACCTGGTTTTGCTGCGATGCGGGATCGCGTGCCGTCCTAGGGTCGGTGCGTGAACGAGGGGCGACGCGTTTGTGACAGTTTTCTAACGAGACGGTGACGTTACTTGCCCGGTCGTTGCGGTTGCCCGGATGGGTAGCAATCGCGCGGATTTGCATCGCGCGGCGTCGGCGATTTCGCCCTTATTCATTGCGCTCTTTACGGGCCGCGCGTTTTTGCCGCTGTGTTCGAGCATGCCGAACGCAGCGCGGCAGATGTCGGCAAAAATTTCAACGCTTCGCTGAGCTCCGCCTCGGTCGGGTTTTGCGAAAACGGAGCCGCCTGCGGCTCGGCCGCGCCGTCAGCCGCCTCGCGACCCGGGAGCCATCACATCGGCTCTTGATGCTGCTCTTCGAATTTCAAACTGGTGACGACGAATGACCGGCTTTGCAATTGTTGATCATCTGTAAACCATTCGCAGAACGCGTTGGGTCCATTGATCGTGGCAATGGTCATGCGCGGTCCTCCGGACCTGAGGCTGACGACGTCGCCAGGCTGGAACTGCTTGTCTGTCACCTCGGTCTGCTCCTGACGCTGAATTGCGATGTCCCGTTATCATAGAGAGAGGCGCATTGCATCGGGGCGTGGGTCTATTCCAAACGAACAATCATCAAGGCGCGATCGCGCGGCCTGATGTCACAGCCTTGTGAGCTCCAATAAATCGATTCGAGCGCGCGTCCTGAAGCCATAAGCACTTGTCAGTAGAGCGTGAATCGCTACTATGCCCCGCCCTTCAG
>JAEZBA010000309.1 GCA_023430245.1 Pseudomonadota bacterium | reverse complement strand
GACGAGCGCAAGCGCTGGGCGGATGCCATGCCGAACCTCGCGAAGGCCTGGGTCGAAGACAACGAGAAGAAGGGCGTGCCGGCCCGCCAGATCATGAAGGAATACATGGACGCGCTGCGAAAGGCTGGCGCCAAGCCGCTCCGCGACTGGGACGCGGGTCTCTGACACCGAACGGCGACCCTGCACGGGACTCGCCGGACCTCCACGACGCTAAGCGGGCGCCGGCTGATGCTGGCGCCCGTTTGATTACGAACGGCGCTTGAACATGGATATCCCGGCTAAAGAAACCCAGACGGAAAGTCTCATCGGCCGCGTCGATGCAGGCTTCAATTCCCTGCTCTCGGTCGTCAGCTCGATCTGGATCTTCGCCATCATGGCGTTGATTTGCCTTGATGTGGCGATGCGCACGTTCTTCAACGCGCCGATCTCGGGCGTTGTCGAGTTCGTCGCCCTTTCGGTGGCCGGCTTCGTGTTCCTGCAATTGCCGGGCGCCATCGCGCACCGGCGATTGTTGCGCGCGGAAATGATCATCGAGCCGCTGGAAAAGCGCGCGCCGCGCGCGGCCGCGATCTTCAATCTGGTCTATATGCTGGTCGGGCTGTTGTTGTTCTGCAAGATCCTGCAATGGGCCTGGCCTGATTTCCTGAAGGCCTGGAACACGGGCGAGTTTGCCGGAACGCCCGGCGCCTACAAAATCCCGCTTTGGCCTTTCAAGCTCGCGCTGATCGTGGGGTGCAGCTTCTCGCTGGTCCAGTTCGTCAAACTGTCGGTGCAGGAATTGACCATCCTGATCCGCCGCGATCCGGACAAGCCGACCGACACCGCGAGTCTGCTGGCCGGTTTCATTTTCGTCGCTGCCGTCGTGGGCTTCCTGGCCTTCATGTTCAGTGCCGATCTGCGGCCAATCAATGTCGGCATCTATTGCCTCTGTGCGATGCTGGTTCTTGTCCTGCTCGGCATGCCGATTCCGATCGCGCTGATGGGTGTCTCGTATCTCGGTATCTGGATGGCGCGCGGCGGAGAGTTCTACGCACTCAACACGCTCGGACTCGCAGCCTCGAGCGCGGTCGGCTCTTACGAGTTCGGCGTTATCCCGCTGTTCATTATGATGGGCGTAATTCTGGAGAAGGCCGATGTCGGCCAGGATGCTTTCCAGGTTGCTGCCGCGATACTGCGCCGTCTGCGGGGCGGACTCGGCATGGCCACCGTATTCGCCAACGCGATCTTCGCCTCCATCGTAGGCTCTTCGGTCGCCTCCGCCGCCGTGTTCAGCCGTATTGCCGTGCCGGCGATGGTCGATCACGGCTATACCAAGAAATTCTCGGTCGGCTGCGTCGCCGGCTCCTCGGTGCTTGGCATGCTGATTCCGCCAAGCCTTCTGCTGATCATCTACGGGCTGGTTGCCGAACAATCCGTCGGCCGCCTGTTCATCGCGGCGATCGTCCCCGGCGCTGTTCTCGCGCTTACGTTCTGCATCGGCATCTATCTGATGGCGGTGTTCATGCCGCGCTTCGTCGGCGCACCGCGCCCTGCCGCGGACTTGCCAGTTATCGGCCTTGTCGAAATGTTGGCAAAGCTTGCGCCGATCGTCCTCCTGGTGGTTGCGGTGATCGGCGGCATCTATGGCGGCATTTTCACACCGACCGAGGCCGCGGCGATCGGCACCGCGATCGCGTTCGCGATTGCGCTGGTGCGACGGCGCCTCGACTGGAAAATTTTCAAGTCGATCCTTCTCGAGACGGGCTTTATCTCGGCGGTGATCCTGTTTCTAATCGTCGCCGCCAACCTCTATACTCGCCAGGTTGCCCTCACCGGCATCCCGAGCAAGTTCGCCGACTGGGTAACCGGCGCAGGCCTCGACATGACCGCCTTCCTCGCGGTGCATGTCGTTGTCGTGTTCCTGCTCGGCATGATCATCGACTCGGTGTCGATCCTGTTGATCGTGCTACCGATCATGCTGCCGGTGCTGGACGCGCTGGACGGCAACAAGATCTGGTTCGGAATCGTGACCACCATTGCCGTGGAAATCGGCCTGCTCACGCCGCCGTTCGGATTGGCCGTGTATGTCGTGAAGGGTGTGTTGCCGAAGGACTTCGTCCCTCTCAACACCATCTTCGCGGGCGCATTGCCGTTCGTCGTCATGATGACGCTTGTCGCACTGCTGGTGATGATGGTCCCGGATTTGAGCCTGTGGCTGTTGTATCGCTGATTTAAAATGCAAGACCGCGCAATGCGGCAGCGACGGTGAGAGTCACTTGGGATAAACCGCGATCATGTCGAGCTCGACCCGGGCACCCGGGGTGGAGAGCTGATTGACGCAGACCGTGGTGCTGGCTGGAGTCCAGTTGCCGAAATACTCGCCCAGGACCTCGACCATCCCATCCATGTCGCGCATATCGGTCAGGTATTTCGTGACCTTGATCACATCGGTCCAGGTCAGGCCCTGATGATCCAGGATACCCTTGACGTTTTCCATCGCCAGCCTGGTCTGATCCTTGATGCTGACCGGGTGGTTGTGCTCATGCAGTTCGTGCGGATGCTTGTGGTAGAGCGGCGACGGCGTCGCGCCGGAAATAAACAGCATATCGCCGGGCGCCTCGATTCGGATTGCCGGCGCGTAAGGCATGTCCTTCTTGCGAGACGGGTTGGTTTGGATATCCCCGATTGAAGGGTTGGTCGGGGAAACCTGGAAGGCTGGTCCGCGAACGGTCATAATCACGAAGCTCCGATAACTCTCAATGCCTGATGGCCCGAAGGTTGAGCGGGCACAGAGCAGATTGTCGGGTCACGGCCGGCTTGGCAATGCCCTCGCGGCTATTTCACTGCGACTTACCAAGCGTCCACCGGCTTTTCCGCAACCGGACTTGTCTACGAACCTCGGTCGCCGAAATTGCCCGCGACGCGCGGCATCGTGCCGTCGAATATCTACGTCTACTCGAAGTTCGAGATCTTTTACGCAGCCTGAGCCGTGGCTCAAGAAGCGGCTGGTCCGGCTGGAGCACGAACTTTTGACAATCAAGGACCCGAACCAGAAACTGGCCCACATCATCAAGCGGTTTGGGTCCGGATGCCGAAGACCCGGATGCCGGATTGCTTTCTTCAATCGAGTCGGCTCCGCGCGAGGGGCGATGTAATACAGGATCTTTGCAGGCGACCATGGAAATGGCGCCGGCGCTCCGCCGTCATCGGCACCGCCGCTATTGAGGCGGGATATTGGCTGCCTTGATGACCCTACCCCACTTTTCGATATCGGCGGCGAGTACCTTGCGGAAAGCATCCGGGCTCTCGTCAGTCACGATGTCCATGCCGTCGCGCGCAAACCCGGCTTTCACCTCGTCCAGGGCGAGCGATTTGACCAGCGCTGCGTGCAGCTTGTTCGCAACGTCCGGCGGAGTGTTCGCAGGTGCAAACACACCAACCCACACCACGAGCTCGACATTCTTGATTCCGGCTTCAGACATGGTCTGCACGTTGGGCATGCGCTTCTGACGTTCAGGGGTGTCGACCGCGATCGCCTTGAGCTTGCCGCCTTCCACCATCGGCAATGCAACCGAAGGTCCCGCCACGATGAGATCGATATGACCGCCGATCACGTCGGTGACGACCTGCGAGGAACCTTTATAGGGAATATGCACCATCTCGATGCCGGCAGCCTGCTTGAACAATTCGACGGCGAGATGCGCGACCGAGCCGACGCCCCCGGAACCGAACGTGAGTGGCTTCCCCTCCTTGGCGCGCGCCTTTGCGAGCGCGATGAACTCCGGAACGTTGTTGGCCGGCAATTTTGGATTGACCAGGAAAGTGTTGAACCCGCCGGAAATGATCCGTGTAATCGGCGTAAAGTCCTTGAGTGCGTCGTAGGGCAGCGCCTTGTAAAGATTGGGATTGAAGGCGTGTGTGCCGAGCGTGCCAGCCATCAGGGTATAACCGTCGGGCGGCGACTTGGCGACGAACTCGGCACCGATGACGCCGCCGGCGCCGGGTTTGCTTTCGATCAGCAGCGGCTGACCAAGAATCGCGGCAACTGGATCGGTGATGCGGCGCATCGCAAGATCGGGTGGCGTGCCCGGCGCAAAGCCTATGATAACTCTGATCGGCTTTTCAGGAAAACTCTGCGCTCCCACGTAACCGGAAAGAGCTACTAAGGAAGCAGAAGCGCCAATCACTGCTAGAAGAAATCGCGTGCTGCGAAATCGCAAAGCAAAGCCCATGTCGTTTCCTCGGATCGTGTTTACTATTCCGTTCAACGGAATTTGTTATGGCGTACGATAATAGGTTGTTTTTGTTGGTCGGGTAAGTACCGGTGGCTTCTATTGCCTCCATCCGACACTATGCAAAGACGTGTCTTGATGGGATGCAAAAGGTGTGTCTGAGCGGGAGTGCGCCGTGGGGCAAATTGACGACGTCTTGCATGGTCAGGTGCTGATTGTTCGGCTGGCGGGCCGCGGAGCGAACGCGATTACGCGCGATATGGCGGCGTCTTTGGAAGAGATCGCCAGCCGTGCCGGGCGATCCGGAAACGTCCGCGCACTGTTGATCACCGGCGCTTATGGCGACACCTTCTGCGCCGGCTCTAACATCGGCGAGCTCGCACGGCTGCGTGCCGAGGGAGCAGGACCTGGTCCACTGCTCGAGGCGGAAGCGAGAGCGTTTCAGGCGATCGCAGACCTCGACATCCCCACAATCGCCGCGATCCAGGGTGCCACAATGGGCGGCGGATTGGAGCTTGCCCTGTGCTGCGATTTTATCGTGGCAGCCGAGGACACGCGCATTTCGTTTCCCGAGATTTTCATTGGTGTCTTTCCCGCGCTCGGCGGAACGGTGCGCTTGCAGCGACGCATCGGCGAAGGCCGCGCTCGCGAGTTGCTGCTGCTGGGCCGAGAACTGGACGGCAAGCAGGCCAGTGAGTGGGGCCTTGTGACACGTGCCGTTCCGCGGGCCGAGGTATACCGCGAGGCACGGGCACTCGCCGACCGGCTTGCCGCCGGACCGATGGCTGCCATCGCGCAAATCAAACAATCGCTGCGGCTCGCGCGCGAGGTCTCCGAGAAAGACGCAATCGATGCCGCGCTGGCAGCGGCGATACAGCATTCAGATTCGGCGGAAGTTGCGGAAGGTTTGCGGGCTTTCGCAGCCAAACAGAAGCCCGACTTCATCTCGCTTCCGGTCCGATCGACGGTCCCGACCCCTCTGCATCCCATTTCGGGACGAAACAGAACCAGGCGAAGCTAGGCCGATACGACCTGATCGAGGTCGCCCGGTTTTTCCGCAACTTCGTTTTACAACGGCAACGCCTGCTACATGACTTTATAGTAGCGCAGGCTGTTTCCGGTCTCCAGCCGCCGCCCGACGCCAACAAAGACATGTCGCGCCAGCCAGTCATGCTTGCCAGGAGCGGTTTCAAAGCGTGACATCGTACGGAAGTAATAGGCGCCCGGTGGCACAACATCGCCAGGACGCAAAGCCCACAGGCGCTCCTGCACGTCCGGTGGCGCGTGCCGGTAGCCGGTATTCTGAATGAGGATGATGGTGCCATCGTCTTCCTGCAGGTGGTAGCGCGCGTCGAAGCAGAAGACATCGTCGTCGCGGACATGGGGCCATTCCCCGCCGCCGGGGAGAATCCTGCCCCTGAGGCTCGGGCCTTCGAAACTGCCGCTCTCGATTTGCACGGACAGGCGCCTGCCGCCCTGGGGCAGATCGTTCAGCTCCAACCTCGGCTTCTTGAGGGTCAAGCGGATTTCCAGCACAAACTCGAGTTGCGGCATGTGGGGGTCTTGCATGGAATTACTCCGCCGTTACGTGAAACACGTCGATTTCTGCCGAACCAGAACCGATGGTTCCAAGCGCAACGAAGCCCGATCTGGTCATCCAGTCGTAAGGTCCCTTGGGCGTGTCGAAATATGGCGACAGCTGCAATTTCGAAACGGACAATTTGCCGGTCTCGAAAAAGGATCGCGCGTCCTCGATATCGGCCAGGATGTAGCCGCGTGCGCGCCAATAGATCATCGTGCCGTCGTTTGCACACAGCATCATGCGGCTGTCCATATCGAGTATGCCGTCCGGCCGGATGACCATCAACTCGCCGCCGTCATCGGCGACATGGGCGTCGAGCTTCGGACCCTTTGCGGTCCCGCTTGCGATGTTCAGCGCGGCGCGGTGCCCAGTGGTCGATGGATAGCGATAAGGCTCCCTATAGTGCAGGCTCAGCCGAAACGCGTGATCGAATCTTGGAATTGCTGGGAGCATGGGCTGTTCTCATTTTGCGCCTGGGAGGCAATTTGCGGATAATGCCGTCTTGTCGATTGCCTATCCGTCAAAATCGAACGTGATGACATCGGGCTGAAGCGGCTCTGCGAAGAGACGGGCGACGTCGTTTGCGCGATTGCGCAACACGGCTTTCTGACTGACCGCGCCCTTGTCGGTCATCTCGCCTGCCGCCACGTCCGGGGGCGCCGATAGCACCAAGGCACGGGCGATGAAGGTCGATGACCCGGTCGCGTCGCTGGCAAGTTCGCGGAGTGCGGCGCCGACTTCACTTCGTAGAGCTTGCGCATCCCCATCGAAATTTGGATTGGCAAAAACCAGCGCGCCGACGTCCATCTGTCCCTCGCCGGCGATGACCGCATCGACCAGGCATCCCCTGGTCGCCGTCAACAGCCGGTCCCGCAGGCCAGCGACATTGACCCAGGTGCCTGTCGCAAGCTTGAAATTTTCGCTGATCCGGCCGTCGAATACGAGTCCCTTGGACAAGTCCTGCGGATCAGAGGGGGCGAGCGCATCGCCAAAACGATAGTAACCCTCTTCATCGAATGCCTGTGCGGTCGCTTCTGCGTCGCGCCAGTAGCCGGGCGTCACCGTCGGACCCTGCAGGCGCGCCTCCAGCACGCTGGCGTCATCGACTGGCGCAAGCTTGAGCGTGACGCCTGGCATAGGCACACCTACCAGTCCGCCGCTCGCACCGGGCCAATTGACCGCAAGCGCGAAAGGCGCAGTTTCTGTTGCGCCATAGCAGGAATAAAACGGTACACGCTGGCCGGTCTCAGCTTCGGATATCGCATCCATCTCGTTCGCAAGCGCCTCGGGCATAGCGGCGCCCGAATAGAAGAAAAATGACAGGCGCGAGAAAAATTTCCGTCGCAAGCCAGGATCGTCGCGCAGTGCCTTTGCCAGCAGGCGAAAGCCCGAAGGAGCGCTGAAATATGCCGTTGGCGCAATATCGTGCAGATTGCGGATCGTCTCCTGCATAGGCGGCCCGTCGACGGGTCTTCCCTTATCGATCCAGAGCGTACCAAGATTATAGAGGACAGAACCGAGGATCGAATTGGCTCCCGACGTATGGTGCCACGGCAACCAGGACAGGACGACGGGCGGCTCGCGACCGAACTCCGGAAACGCCTGCAGAAACATCTGCTGATTGGCCGTAGTCATGCGGTGGGTTGTGATGACGCCCTTGGGGCGACCGGTCGTGCCCGAGGTGAAAAGAATCGAACGCGTGTCGTCTGGCGCGATGGCGCGATGGGCTTCGTCGACACCTGTGGTTGGCGTCGTCTCCACGAGCTCGGTCATGGACACCGCATTCGCAGGTGCTTTGCGATTGGCCACGACCGAAAAGCTGCCTTCGCTTATCCGCGCAAGCGCTGGTGCGAAATCGTCGCGGTTCTCGACGAAGACCATCCCCGGACGGACCACATCGATGACATGCGCCAGCTTTTCGAAACTTGCATCGACCAGCGAATAGGCCGGGGAGACCGGGCAATACGGAACCCCGACATGTGATGCGGCAAGCGCCATCAGCGCGTGAGCGATGGAGCCTGCCGAAAGAATTGCGAGCGGCCGATCGCGCGACAGGCCATTGTCGAGCAGGGCCTGACCGAGTGCCCGGACCTTACCCTCGGCCTCGGCATACGTGATTGTGTTCCAGCTGCCGTTCTCAAGGCGCTCGCCGAGAAAAATCCGGGTCGGACATTCCGTTAGCGCTGCAGTGAATCGTTCGGTGATGACGCGCGGATAGGGCCCCAGCGCTTGCGGATTCCGCATGAGGATAGAACCGTCCGCACGGCGCACTACCTCGACGCTAGCCCCACTCATGTCCTTGGTCTCGTGGCGAGTTGGCTCGGCTTGCCCGACACAGCTTCGCTTCGAGCAAGATAACTACATTGCTTCAACTGAAGAAGCCGACCTTCTATACAGGTGAGGAGCCCTTACGTTGAGGCAATCTTGCGTTTCGGCGATCACGGGCGCTGAACTCGATATCCAGAATCGTCAGAAATTGCGATATCGTTGTCGGCAAATACCGGCCCGCGAGCACGCCGAAATCCATCGAGCAGTGATTGAGAAGCCGATCAGCCAGTGAGATGGCGACAACCTCCCCCTGCCGAAGTTCGCGCTGGAACGAATTACCGGGCAAGAATGTGACCCCGGCGCCGGACCGTGCGAACCCTCGCAGGGCCTCGATCGAGTTGGTCTCGAGCGCCGGAACGAGAGACTCACCGAGTCTCCGGCATTGCTCATCGATCAGCCGCCTAATGCCGAAGCCACTCTCGGGCACCGCGATCGGCATGGACAGAACCTCCCTCAACGCGACCTTGCTGCGGCCGGCCAGCGGACTATCCGGATGCACCAGCGCCATCAGCGGATCGCGGTATCGCCGCACGAACCGGACCGCGGCATCCGGCTGCGCGTGGAAAGACACGCCAATATCGACCCTGTTATCGCGAACCGCGGCAACCACATGATCCGTTCCCAGGGTGACCAGATTGAAGCGAATGCCGGGATGACGGGCCCGGAACTTGGCTATCACGCTGGTCATGCTATCAGCGACCACCCCTTCTACGGTCGCAATGCGGATGACGCCGCGCCGCAAACCGCGCAGTTCCTCGAGATCCGCACGCATGCGCTCGGACTCGAGCGTGACCGCCTGAGCATAGCGGGCGTAGACTTCTCCGGCCGCCGTCAACGCCATTCCGCGGGGACGCCTCTCAAACAGAGGCACGCCGAGTTCGCCTTCGAGATTCTGGATGTGGCGGCTCAGCGCCGAGGGCACGACATTAAGGCGCGCACTGGCGACCCGGATAGAGCCGCACCGGACCACTTCCAGGAAATATCGCGTCGGCGCCTGTGACATCGGAACCCCGGAACAACCGTTCTCTATATACGAACAGACCTCGTAACTGGATTCAATCCGCCTCCAGATAATCCCGGCCGACGCGGCACATCAGGATGGTTGGACTGTTGCCTATATTAGAACGCAAGGGCCGATTCTTTGCGCTTGTTCCTTTCCCCCACTGCGCACATTCTCTTGGCAGACGCCATCGATCCCACTGCGTGACCGATATGGAGGAGTGCCTGTCATGACCCGACATCGCCGACTGTTTGTTGCAACCCTCGCCACCCTGGGCGCGAGCTTGATGGCAGCGCCTGCCGCGCAGGCCCAGGACGTTATCAAGGTCGGCGCGCCCTTGCCGCTGACAGGCCCACTCTCGCCCGAGGGCATCAAGCAGCAGCGCGGCTACAACCTCTGGGCCGAAACCGCGAATGCGAAGGGCGGAATCAAGGCCTGCGGCAAGACCTACAAGGTTGAGATCGTCTATGTCGACTACGCGTCGAACACCCCCCGCGCCGTGCAGTCTGCAGAGCGACTGATCACCGAGGACAAGGTCAACTTCCTGTTCTCTCCGTTTGGGTCGGGAGCCGCCAAGGCCGCTTCGAGCGTCTCCGAAAAGTACGGCATTCCGACCATTGCAGCGACCGCATCTTCCGAGCAGGTCTACGATCAGGGCTACAAGTTTCTGTTCGGCACATTCACGCCAAACCAGACTCTGACCGAGCCGCTTGCCGACATCGTGACCGGCAAGAACAAGGACATCAAGCGCGTCGCAATTCTTGCGCGCAATGACCTGTTTCCGCTCGCAATCGCCCAGGAGATGGAAAAGTCTGCGAAAAAGCGCGGTATGGAGGTCGTTACCTTCGAGCGCTACGCAATCGGCGCGCTGGATCACGGGGCAGCGATCACCCAGATGCGAGCCGCGCGTCCCGACTGGGTGTTCGCGACCGGCTATATCAACGACCTGATCCTGATCCGCAAGCAGATGAACGACCTCGGCCTGCGTCCGACGACTGTCACCATGATCGCAGGTCCCGCTTATCGCGAGTTTATCGAGGCAGCAGGACCGCTGGCTGACAATGTGTCGAGCGCGGCTTGGTGGCATCCGGCTGTGCGCTACAACGGTAAGGACGTGTTT
>JAEZBA010000290.1 GCA_023430245.1 Pseudomonadota bacterium | reverse complement strand
GTCTCGATGCCGAGCGAGAGCGGGGTCACGTCGAGCAGCAGCACGTCCTTGACGTCGCCCTGCAGCACGCCGCCCTGGACAGCGGCGCCGATGGCGACGACTTCGTCCGGATTGACGCCCTTGTGCGGCTCCTTGCCGAACAGTTGCTTCACCACTTCCTGAACCTTCGGCATGCGGGTCATGCCGCCGACCAGGATCACTTCGCCAATCTCGGATGCGCTCAGGCCGGCATCCTTCAGCGCCTTGCGGCACGGCTCGACCGTCCTCTGGATCAGGTCGTCGACCAGCGCCTCGAACTTGGCGCGGGTCAGCTTCATGGTCAGATGCTTCGGACCGGTCGCGTCAGCGGTGATGAACGGCAGGTTGATTTCGGTCTGCGTCGTCGACGACAGCTCGATCTTGGCCTTTTCCGCAGCTTCCTTGAGCCGCTGCAGCGCCAGCTTGTCCTTGCGCAGGTCGATGCCCTGCTCCTTCTGGAACTCGTCGGCGAGGTAGCTGACCAGGCGCATGTCGAAGTCTTCGCCGCCCAGGAACGTATCGCCGTTGGTCGACTTCACCTCGAACACGCCGTCGCCGATTTCGAGCACCGACACGTCGAAGGTGCCGCCGCCAAGGTCGTAAACGGCAATGGTGCCGGACTTCTGCTTGTCGAGGCCATAGGCCAGCGCGGCAGCGGTCGGCTCGTTGATGATGCGGAGAACTTCAAGCCCGGCAATCTTGCCGGCGTCCTTGGGCGCCTGACGCTGGGCGTCATTGAAATAGGCGGGGACGGTGATGACGGCCTGCTCGACCTTGTGGCCGAGATGGGCCTCGGCGGTCTCTTTCATCTTCTGCAGGATGAAGGCCGAAATCTGCGACGGCGAATAGGTCTTGCCGGCGGCTTCGACCCAGGCATCGCCGTTCGAGGCCTTGGTGATCTTGTAGGGGACAAGCTTCTTGTCCTTTTCCACCGTCGGGTCGTCGTAGCGCCGTCCGATCAGGCGCTTGACCGCGAAGATGGTCTTTTCCGGATTGGTCACCGCCTGGCGCTTGGCCGGCTGGCCGACCAGCCGCTCGCCGTCGTCGGTGAATGCGACGATCGAGGGCGTCGTGCGCATGCCCTCGGCATTCTCGATAACCCGGGGCGTCTTCCCTTCCATCACGGCCACGCACGAATTGGTGGTGCCGAGGTCGATCCCGATGATCTTTGACATTCTTTTATTCCTCTCTTTCAGGCAGATCGGCCGGGCCCGAAGCCGGCACCCGGAAGGACCATGGATTCGACGGGTGCCCCCGCCGTGCGTCCGTAATCCGACCCCCTCTAAAATGATCTTCGCCGCAGCCCTGCGGCGTCTTGGCTCATATAGGAGGGGCGTCTTGGGCCGCAAGGACTTTGCGGTTCAGGGACTCTGGGAGACAGCGACTTTCCGGCCTTTCCGGGCCGGCAAGGTCTCGCCTTGCGGTTTCGTTTTCCCTAACGGCGATCGATTTCGTCGGGGCTGCGGCCCGGCTTGGCCCGGTAGACGGGCAGCGACCAGCCGCGCTGCAGCGCCAGACCGCGAATGACCAGGCAGATCGCGAAACCTGCCAACGTCGCCGCCGCGGGCGGAAGCCCGGCCGCGATCCCGCCGACCAGGGCAGCCGACCCCGCAAGCGCCGCCGAGGCATAGATTTCCTTGCGCAAGACCACCGGGATTTCGCCGCCCAGCACATCGCGGACCACCCCGCCGAAGGTCGCGGTGATCACACCCATGACGATCGCGATAAACGCACCCGTCCCGGCTTCCATCGACTTCTCGGCCCCGACCACGCAGAACACCGACAGGCCCAGAGCGTCGAGCCAGAGCAGCAGCCGGTAGCGCGATTCCGTAATATGGGCGGTCAGAAACACGACCCCCGCGACCGCAACGCAGATCACCACATAGACCGGCTGATGGACCCAGAACACCGGCGAAAAGCCGAGCAGGAGGTCTCGCAGCGTTCCGCCGCCGATCCCGGTCACGGTGGCTAGCAACGCGAAACCGACCACGTCCATCTGCTTGCGGGAGGCAACCAGCGCGCCGGTCACCGCGAAAACGGCAACCCCGAACAGATCGAGAATTGCGACCAGAGTGGCGATCATCGCCGTTGTCCCCCTGGCCGGATCGACCTGCCTTTCAATGACCCGATTTGCTGGTACATTGTGAGGGTCGCCCCCGGCCCGCCCTTGCCACCGGCTATGCCCGGCTCCGTGGCGAAACGCAAAACCGAAAATCCACGAGCCCGACCGCCCAATGACAGTCCGACCGATCCTGCTGTTGCTGCTGTTCGCCGTTGTCGTATCCGCGCCCGCCAAGGCCGCGGACGCGGTCTTCCCGGTCGGTTCGCATATCGGCCTCGTGCCGCCCGCCGGCATGACCCCAAGTCACGCATTTCCGGGCTTCGAGGACAGGGATCGGAAGGCCGCCATCCTGCTCAGCCAGGTCCCGGCGCCGGCCTATGAGCAATTCCTGAAATCGATGAGTTCCGGCGCGATCAATATCCCGGGCGTCAGCAATGCCAAACGCGAGCTGATGCTGACCGATGGCGGCGCCGCCCATCTGGTGGTCGGCGATCAGGAGGCGGAAGGCGTCAAATTCCGCAAGTGGCTGATGATCACGCGCCGCAGCATCACCGGGCAGGGTGCCGATCCGGGCTTCGCCTTCATAGTCACGGCGCAGGTCCCCGAAGAGGCGAGCGAGGTTTACACCGACGACATCGTCCGCAAGGCGCTCGCGACCGCGGTGCTGCGTGCCGAGATTCCGTCGCAGGAGATTCTCGACCACCTGCCTTTCCGGCTGACCGAGCGAGCGAATTTCGAGGGCGTGAAACTGATCGCCCCCGGCCGTGCGGTGATGCTCACCGAAAAGGGCGGCACCAGCGAACCCGCGAACACCGAACCGATCGTGATGATTTCAGCCGG
>JAEZBA010000221.1 GCA_023430245.1 Pseudomonadota bacterium | reverse complement strand
CCTGCGGGGCGTGGACCGGCGAAACCGGGCGCGGCACCGCCTCTGTTCGCTGTTGCGGCAGCGGAATTTCTCCTTAACGATGTCACTCCAATTTGAGTGGCGGATGGCGTCCCAGCCGGTTAAGTGGGCGCATCATCAATTGCCAGTGCGGGGCACGCGCGGCCAAGAACAATTCGGCCAAGAAACAAGAAAGTCAGCATGATTCAGCGCAACTCCATTGCTGTCGTCGTCGCCGTTTGCGCGGCCTTGATGACCGGTACGCCGGTTGCCGCAGGTGACTCGAAGGTCGTGGTCGAGCTGTTTACGAGCCAAGGATGCTCCTCCTGTCCCGCCGCCGACAAGCTGCTCGGCGAGCTCTCTAAGGATCCGTCGATCCTGCCGATGAGCCTTTCCGTGGATTATTGGGACTATCTCGGCTGGAAGGATACGCTGGCGCTGCCAGGACACGTCAAGCGGCAACGCGGTTATGCGGGCGTACGTGGCGACCGGGCGATCTATACGCCCCAGGTCGTGATCAACGGCACCACGCATGTGCTCGGTAGCGACAAGGGCGCGATCGAGCGCGCCATCAAGCATGCGCGCACCAATCCGCAGCGGCAGCAATTGCCGGTGAAGGCGACCGTCGCCGACGGCAAGGTCCATGTGTCGATTCCGGCGGCAAGTCAGCCGGGGCAGTCCGGTGAAGTGTGGTTGTGTCCGCTGGCCAAGGCGGTTCCGGTTCATATCGGCCGGGGCGAAAATCGCGGGCAGAGCGTAACCTACACCAATGTCGTGCGAGGCTGGGTCAAGCTCGGCGACTGGAAGGGCGAAGAATTGGTTCTGTCCAAGCCGGTGGCTGAAATTCTCGCGAAGGGCAAATTCGACGCTGTCGCGATCCTGGTGCAGGCCGGCAAGCCCGATGCACCGGGCGGAGTCCACGGCGCGACTACCGCATCCCTGCAATAGCGTTTCATCAGCGGACAGCGCAAAAAAAGGCCGGCGCGAAGCCGGCCTTGAAGCGTTGGGGATTGAACCGTACGCGGTACTCAAAACGTACGCGATACAAACGACCCGATCCGTAGGAGCCCCGGGGGGCTGGGGGGCTGAGGAATCCGGAGCTCATTCCGGATCGGGTCTTGAGTATCCAAGATCGCTAATCTTAGGGGCGCGCGCTGGACCGAATTTGGGCCTTATTGTGGTTCCCAGCACGAAGCCGTGACCGCGGCTCTTCGGCGCATCAATTGGATGGCTTGCGCAAATTTATTCGCTGCCATGCACCGGCTTTCGGGCGCGGGTCTTGCGGTCGCGCGCGCCAGCGGCAATCATCATAGTGTCACAGAAGAAAAGGAGGCGCCCATGAGTCTGACGGGCGATACCGAACCCAGCGCGCGATCGGGGGGCATGCCCGGCGCCACGGCATCCGCCCCTGCGGAGGTCAGGTTCGACCGCCGCGAACTCGACCGGATCCTGCAGGTTTACGGGCGCATGGTCGCGGACGGTGAGTGGCGCGATTACGCAATCGATTTCATGAAGGACCGCGCGGTGTTCTCGGTGTTCCGGCGCTCGTCCGAAGTTCCGATCTACCGCATCGAGAAAAATCCGAAGCTGTCGCGACGGCAGGGCGCCTTCAGCGTGATATCGGCCACCGGGCTGATCATGCGCCGCGGACACGAACTCGACCGCGTCCTGCGCGTGTTCGACAAGAAGCTCAGTCTGGTTGCGGGGTGACGGGAGGGGGCGTGCTGGCGCCGTTTCCCAGCGCCCGCTGCATCAGTACGCTGTCCAGCCAGCGGCCATGCTTGAAGCCCACATTGGCGAAGATGCCCACGGCGGTGAAGCCGAGAGAGCGGTGCAGTTCGATCGATGACGTCTGCGCCGAATCGCCGATCACTGCGATCATCTGACGGAACCCGCGCGCCTCGCTTCGGGCGATCAATTCAGTCAGCAGCATGCGACCGACCCCCTTCCGCTGCGCATCCGGATGGATATAGACGCTGTCCTCGACCGTGTAGCGATAGGCGATCCGCGGCCGGTACGGCCCGGCATAAGCGTAGCCGGCGATGCGGTTGCCCATATCGGCAACGAGATAAGGAAAGCCGCCGTCCTCCAGCGTCCTGCGGCGCTTGTCCATCTCGGACACGCCCGGAGGCTCGGTCTCGAAAGACGCGGTGCCGTGGGTGACGGCATGCGCATAGATCGCGGTGATGTTCCGGATATCGTTGGGTTGAACCGGTCGGATTGTGATCGGCGACATGGTTGCGGCGGCGGAGGTCGGACTGGTTTCAGGTCAGCATAGCAAACAAAAACGCCCCGGCAGCGGCCGGGGCGTTTTGCGTTTCGGTTCCTGCCGGCTGCGTTCTAGCGGCGGCCGCCGAACAGGCGCAGCAGCATCAGGAACAGGTTGATGAAGTCGAGGTAGAGCGACAGCGCGCCCATCACCGCTTTGCGGCCGGCGGATTGGGCGTCGTCGGAGGCACTGTACATTTCCTTGATCTTCTGGGTGTCCCAGGCGGTCAGCCCGGCGAACACCAGCACGCCGACGATCGAGATGATGAAGGACATCGCGTCCGACTTCAGCCAGATATTCACCAGCGAGGCGATGATAACCCCGAACAGGCCCATGATCAGGAACGAGCCCATCGGCG
>JAEZBA010000187.1 GCA_023430245.1 Pseudomonadota bacterium | reverse complement strand
GCGTGGCGCTTCGCGCAACAGGCGGGTGCGCGATGAAGACGGTCGCACTCGCCCTGGGTGGTGGCGGCGCGCGGGGGCTCGCGCATATCGCGGTGCTGGAAACACTCGACGAGATGGGCATCCGTCCGGTTGCCATCGCCGGCACTTCGATCGGCGCATTGATCGGCGCGCCTTACGCCGCCGGCATGAGCGGCAAGGAGATCCGCGCTCATGTGACGGCGCTGGCGCGCGATCGCGGCAGCCTGTTCAGCAAGCTGCTGGCCGCGCGCGCGGGAAGCAGTATCGGTTCGCTGATCGCATCCGGATTTCGCGGCGCCAGCCTGATCGATGCGGAAAAATTCTGCGCGCAGTTTCTCCCCGACCGCGTGCCGGACGATTTCGGCGCGCTGCAGATCCCGCTGACGGTGATCGCATCCGACCTCTATTCGCGGCGCGAGGCGGCAATCTCGTGCGGCGCACTCCGGACCGCTGTCGCGGCATCGATGGCGATCCCGGCCGTCAGCCGCCCGGTCATGGTCGAGGGCCGCGTCATGGTGGATGGCGGCGCGACCAATCCGCTGCCGTTCGATCGCGTGCGCCCGCTGGCGGACATCGTGATCGCCGTCGATGTCGCCGGTCCGCCCGCCGAAGACTGCACCGCGATGCCGGACTCGTTCGAATGCTATCTCGCAACCGTGCTGGTGATGGCGCAGACCATCATTGACGAGAAGATCAAGCATGGCGCGCCCGATATCGTGCTGCGGCCGAATGTCGGGATCTTCCGCGCGCTCGATTTCCTGCGGGCGAGCGCGATCCTGCGCGCCGCCGAACCGGTCAAGGCGGAGTTGCGGGAGAAACTGAACGCCCTGCTCGCGGCCTAACCTCACCGCCGCGCGGCGAAAAATTCCTTCAGCAGCGCGCTCGCCTCGGTCTCGCCGATCGCGCCATAGACCTCCGGCCGGTGATGGCAGGTGGCAGCGGCGAAGAAGCGGACACCATTCTCGACGGCGCCGCCTTTCGGGTCGTCCGCGCCGTAATACAGCCGCCGGATGCGCGCGAAGGAGATCGCGGCGGCGCACATGGTGCAAGGCTCCAGCGTGACATAGAGGTCGCAATCGGTCAGCCGCTCGCTGCCGAGCGCGCGCGCCGCCTGACGGATCGCCAGCATCTCGGCATGGGCGGTCGGGTCGCGGTCGGTCAGCGTGCGGTTGCCTGCGCCGGCAATCACCTCGCCGTTCCGCACCACCACGCAGCCGACCGGCACCTCGCCCGCCAGCGCTGCCGCACGGGCAAGGTCGAGCGCCTGATCCATGAAGCTTTTCGACATCGGCGCACTTATATGGGCGCTTTATTCGCACGCCAATGCCCGGCATAAGGCTGCCATGGCCCAGACGACAGAATCGACGCCCGCGGGCGACCGCATCGCCAAGGTGATGGCCCGCGCCGGGCTGTGCTCGCGGCGCCAGGCCGAAGCCTGGATCGCGGAAGGCCGTGTATCGGTGAACGGCGCAACCATTACCTCGCCGGCGCTGAACGTCACGGCGAGCGCCACTATCGCGGTCGACGGCAAGCCGATGCCCAAACGCGAGCGCACCCGGCTGTTCCTCTATCACAAGCCGCGCGGACTCGTGACCACGCATGCCGATCCGGAGAAGCGGCCGACCATCTTCGAGAAGCTGCCGAAATCCATGCCGCGCGTGGTCAGCGTCGGCCGGCTCGATCTCAACACCGAAGGGCTGCTGCTGCTGACCAATGACGGCGGCCTGGCGCGCGTGCTGGAATTGCCGGCCACCGGCTGGCTTCGGCGCTACCGCGTGCGCGCGCATGGCTCGATCCTGCAGCCGCAGCTCGATGCACTGCGCAAGGGCGTCACCGTCGATGGCGTGCGGTATGGCGCGATCGAGGCAACGGTCGATCGCGTCCAGGGCGCCAATGTCTGGCTGACTTTTGCCATCCGCGAGGGCAAGAACCGCGAGGTCCGCAATGTGCTGGAGCATCTCGGCCTGCGGGTGAACCGGCTGATCCGGGTCTCGTTCGGGCCGTTCCAGCTTGGCGACCTGCCGGAAGGCGCGGTGGAAGAGGTGCGCACGCGACATCTGCGCGAACAGCTCGGCGAGCGGATCGCGACCGAAGCGGAAGCGGATTTCACCGGCCCGATCACGATGGCCGAAGAACCGGAAGACGAGCCGGTCGAGCGGAAAGGTCGCGGCAAGTCCGAAAAGCCAGCGCCCGAAGCCGCAAAACCGAAAAAGAGCAAGGCGCAGAAGCTGCGCGAGCGGTTCCGGACATCGGATCGCCCCGCCACCGGCCGCACCAAGCGCGACCGCAGCGGCAACCGTGCGCCAAAACGGAAACACTAGTGGAGCGGATTTGACATTCGCTGCACATCCGCCCGCGGCTCGCAAAGCGAATGTCAAATCCAAGCTCCACTAGAAATGTAATATTACTAGTGGTCCTTTGATTCTAACATTCGCAAAAGGGCCTGCCGGAAGGGGATGCGAATGTTAGAATCGGACCACTAGATGCGCATCGTCGGCGGCAGTTTCCGCGGTCGCACGCTCACCGGCCCAAAGTCGCAAGCCATCCGGCCGACCTCGGACCGCACCCGCGAGTCGATCTTCAACATTCTCATGCATGCCTATGGCGACCCGGTGGGAGG
>JAEZBA010000182.1 GCA_023430245.1 Pseudomonadota bacterium | reverse complement strand
GGGTAGCGTCGGCACCATCGCGCGTGTCGCGCCGGTCGCGATCGCGTAGGCCGCGATGGTGTCACCGCCGACCAGGAAGGTGATTGCGGTCGACTGGAATGGCGGAATGCCGCCGCCCTTGAGCGCGGTCAGCGTCGCCAGCGTGCCCCACAGGATCACCGCGCAGAAGCCGATCAGCGTCGCGGTGCGGCCGTGAATGGGCTTGGCGCGCGTTACGATCTTTTCGGGGGAGGCCGTCTCGTCTGTCATATCAACGCTTCGCCAAAATTCTAACTCCGTCATCCTGAGGTGCGAGCACCGCTGGCAGGTCTGCGCAGCCGGCGTAAACTTTGTTGCGTGCGAGCCTCGAAGGATGAACGGTCCTGATTTCGGTCCGGGCCGTCGTCCTTCGAGGCTCGTTGCTGCGCACCGAGCACCTCAGGATGACGGGGATAGACGATCGCATTTGCCTTGTCCTCAGGGAGTGATCTGACGGGGGATGAAATCCGGGCGCGCGCCACCGCCAGTGTTGTTTGGAAGGCGCCGGGTGCGCCTGTCTCTCCTTGTCCCTCCCGCAAGGGGAGGGGGACGGCGCGCCGGGAAGCGCAGGCCAGTCCTATGTGCCGCATGATTTTTGTCATGCGGCCGCCTCTCGGCGCACCGTCCGCGGCGTTCTCATCCCGGTGCCGGGCCGCGCTTTGCCTCCATGCGCCTGAAGCTGCGCATGGCGTCAGCCAGCTCCTGGCAGGGACTCGTAATGGTCCCGGGCGGAGCCCCGGCACTGCCCGAGTGCGGGGTTACGAGCCCCGCCCGCAGGCGCCGCATCCCACCCCGCCTTCATGACGTCTCATGACAACGCCCTCGGTGGGTAGGATGAATAGGAATATAATCAAATTACTTTCCCATGTCAAGTCGTTTTTGCCGGCATGCCGTGACGGCGGTGGGAAGTCAGCCTATATTCCGCGAACAGAATGGAGGCAGTCCTGACCTACCAAGGCGTCATCACGATCGAACCGGGGAAGCGCGGCGGACGTCCCTGCGTACGCGGGCTGCGCATCGCTGTCAGCGATGTGCTCGGCTGGCTGGCCAGCGGCATGTCGCATGCCGAAATCATGTCTGATTATCCGGAACTGACCAAAGCAGACATCAGGGCGTGTCTTGCTTATGCGGCCGATCGCGAGCGGCGGCTTTTAATTGCCGGGGCATGAAGTTTCTGTTCGATCAGAATTGAAATTGAATTTAAACGGCAATCTCACCAAATCGTACAACGACACACTCGGTCCACAAGCAGTTCGCGTTTCCTAATCTCTCCAGTCGAGACGTTTGCCCTCCTCAATAAGCCAATCGATGAATGGATCAAGTTGTGGCTGAGAAGCGCCTCGCTGCTCTTCGAGGACATCAATTGCATAGGCGCGAGCTTCACTGTCGCTGAAGTTTCGCTGCTGTGCCATCTCAAGTCGCAACCTCGCATGCGAAGCGAGGCTGAAATGTTCCCGAAAGGCGTCTATAGCGTCGGCCAATAGTCTGTTAGAAATTGCGCGGTCTTCGACAATGGATAGGTCACGTTCATGATTTCTGTGAGGCGCTATGTCCGTGATTGAAGCTTGAAGGTCCGCGACTGTAAGATAAAAGCGGTCTGTTAACGCTGGCTTTTGAACCTTTAGCTGTGCGCCGATCGATACGCAGTCAAAACACAGTGTGTGCTGTATTTCTGACGAAATCACGGGCTCCTGAGTAAACAGAGGATAAATTGAACGTCTCATCTCAATGATGAAGTGGTCAGTTTCAACAACGAATTCGCTATAGTGGCATATCCGCCCCATCCATTGACCAGCCTTTGATTTCCGAACGATTTCTCTCTTCGTTCGATTGCAGCAAGTGCACCTCCAGTCTGGAGGCGTGATGCGCCATGGCTTTGACGTTGCTGCCATATGCGTGTCGAGAGCTTCGAACTCTGCATCGCTCGGAGGGGGAGTTGATTTTGGCTTGTTCTTCGTGGCTCTATAACCTGCGCCGTCATTTTGCACCGAGCGGATAAAAAAATGTTGCGATGATTGTTGGCTCCAGTGTTGTTCCGGCTGCCTCTCCGTCGCGTCTGCAAAAGCGCTAGCAAGGATGCGGTCCGATCGCAGAAACATGTTGGCCGCGGAAAGCTCGGAGCCAGATCGCTCCCTTCTCAGTTGACCCTCAGCAACACGTTCTATGAGATCCGAGACAAGTAATTTTCGCGATTCGTAATCATTGCGACAGCCGTTCCAGATCGTCGTTGCTTTATCAATGTCAATTTCATGCGGAGCATTTGGTCGTGGTGTAATGAAAGCTCTAATTTCTTGGGGCGAGAAACTGAATTGCGGATCAATTTTCAATGGGATATTTAATTTGGCGTTGCCGTCTGCTGCATTGCAGTCCGAACAAATTAGTTCGCTGGAAAATCTCTCGCTGAGAGTTTTTGCCATCGTCTCAACATGAAACGCATCTGGTGAAAGTTGACTGGGGCGACCAAATCGCTCATCAAATGCTGCCTTTACCCAGTCATTCAAATGGTCGTGGTGGACTTCTAAACACGCCAATAAAATTTTAGCTGGCGATAATCGCGCGATTTCAGACTTTTTCCGTTCGCAACATGGGCATCTCCACCAATGCCGAACCGAAGCCCAATTGCGGTTTAATTTCAAACCGACTGCCTTGTGGCGAACGATTAATTCCTTAGTTTGATTGCTCCATCGTCCGTCCAGTTGCCAAAACAGCTTGCACATCTCCTCGTCGGAGAGTTGCAGGATGTTCGGAAGGCGAAGACTTACCTCAAACCAACTATGCATACTTGATTAGATACAATGTTCGTGTTATGTTCTCAAGTATAAATTTTGTTTTGCGCCCCGCTAAACCCCACCCGCCATGCTGAAAGTCGCCGCCCTCTATCAGTTCGTGCCGCTGCCGGATTTCCGCGAGTTGCGCGATCCGCTGCGGGCGCTGTGCAACAGCCTTGCCGTCAAGGGCACGATCCTGCTGGCGCATGAAGGCATCAACGGCACCGTCGGCGGCAGCGATGCGGCCATCGACGCACTCATCGCGGAGCTGCGCGACGGCGCCCTGTTCGGCGGGCGGCTCGACAATCTCGAACTGAAATATTCCACCGCGCCCGAGATGCCGTTCCAGCGTATGAAGGTGCGGCTGAAGAAGGAGATCGTCACGCTCGGCGATGCCACCGATCCGACGAAAAAGGTCGGCACCTATGTCGATGCCGCCGACTGGAATGCGCTGATCGCCGACAGCGAGACGCTGGTCATCGACACCCGCAACGATTTCGAAGTGGCGATGGGCACGTTCGACGGTGCGGTGAATCCGAAGCTGTCGCGCTTCGGCGAATTTCGCGATTATGCCGCGCGCGAACTCGATCCCGCGAAGCATCGCAGGATCGCGATGTTCTGCACCGGCGGCATTCGTTGCGAGAAGGCCAGCTCCTATCTGCTCGCGCAGGGCTTTGCCGAGGTCTATCACCTCAAGGGCGGCATCCTGCGCTATCTCGAAACCGTGCCGGAAAGCGAGAGCCGCTGGCGCGGCGAATGCTTCGTGTTCGACGAGCGGGTGGCGCTCGGCCACGGCCTTGCGGTGAAGCACGCGGGCGAAGACGCGGCGCCGTGCGAGTCGCTGCTTGCGCCCTGCGACGACGACGCGGCGTAGCCGGACCGCTATGTCATTGTTAATAGTGTTTCCGTTTCGTTCGCGCTAAAAACCACCATTGCCGGCATCGAGCCTACAGGCGCCGGCACCCGAGAGCGGTGTGTGCTCCCCTGTAGATCTCGACCAAAGAGTTCTTGGAGCGCCTGAATGCCGAATTATCGCGCCTATGTGATCGGAGCGGACGGCAGCTTCGCCCGCGCGCATAATTTTTCCGCCGCCGACGACCAGGAAGCCCGCGCCCATGCCGCGCGCTACGTCGACGGCCACGATGTCGAATTGTGGTGCGGTGAGGTCAAGGTGGCGTTGCTGCCGCGCGAGGATGTGGTCAAGCGCAAGTGGGGCTGACCGGGCGACGAGCCAGCCTCGCCGCGGCGAGCCTGCGACACGCTGTCGCCGTCGCATAAGCTTCTGAAATTAAATTGAAAATCGGCGCGCTCCGCGATGTCTCAGCGCGCCCATCCCCCTCTTGACGGTGGGCCGCTCCGCCCTAAATCGTCCAGCCGACGGGCGCCGGACCGGGCCCGTTGCGGGCGCTGGAGGACGTCCGGCGCGCGCTCGTAGCAACGTTGCTCTGGTGAGCATGCTCTTTGGAGACTTTGGCTATGAGACGACACCGTCTTGCCGTCCCTGCCGATGCGGAGGGCCGGCGATGAGCACACGCTTCGATCTCGACGAACTGCTGCATCCGTCGCGCGCCTTCGCGCATCCCTCGGATGTGGTCCGCGATCCCGATCTCAGCCTCAACGAAAAGCGCGCGATCCTCGCCTCCTGGGCGTCGGATGCCTGTGCGCTGGAGGCCGCCCCCGAGCTGCGCGAAATCCCCGGCGGCACCCAGGTGCGCTTCGAGGAGATCATGGATGCGCTGCGCGCGCTCGACCGGCAGGCGAACGAGGCGATGCCGGGCGTGGGGCGGTCCCTGCGCAAGCGGCGGCTGCGCGGCCTCCTGCGCCGCGACAAGCCCGATCACGGCCATTCGCTGCAATAGGTGCGGCCATGATCGCGAGCATGATCGACCGTTACGTGATCGACCGGGAGCGCAATGTCGTGCGCGTCGATTTTTCCCGCAAACCCGAGCCGCCGGGGCCGACCTTTCCGGGCGCCGGCGCGCTGCGATCCTGCGCGGCGCTGTTTCAGCCGGTCAACGCCGCAGTAGCCAGCCTGCACATCGAGGCCGCGTGATGAAGACCGCGCTGATCGTGCTGCTGATGGCGGGTCTGGTGCTGGCCGCTTACGGCTGGCCGACCCTTGCACGGCCGTGAGACGCCCGGCCGTGAGACGCCGCGCTACTGCGCTTTCGCGGTCCGGGTCTTGCCGAGGTTGCGGCGGACATAGGCCGCGGGCGGCTCCGGCAGGCGGAACACCACGACCATGCGATTGACCTCGCCGCGTTTGAAGGCGGCGAGGAATTTCGGATAGTCCTTGACCGAGACGCAGCCGTTCGACTGGCCGTTCGGCCCGAGCATATAGGGGTGCACCAGGATGCCGTTGCGCCCGAACATCGCGGCATGGTCTTCCGGATTCATCCGGATCGCCTCGACGCCATGGAAGCGCGATTCACGCATGGTGAGTTTGTAGGTGTTCGGCGGGGTGACACCGCGCATGCGCAGCCGCACATGTTTGGGATCGTCCATATACTGGCCGAAACCGGAATGCGCCTCGAGCTTCTCGCCATCCGGCATGTAAACCGCCTTGGCGTTGATGTCGTAGATCGCGGTTTTCTGCAGATGCGGATCGTCGTCGGGGATTTTGATTCCGGTCGCCGGCGGCAGCGCCGCCTGCCGCGGGCGCCGCGGCAGGATCATCGGCGGCTGGTCCTTCTCCCGCACGACGCGCTCGACGAAGCCGGCCGAGTAGGGGCGGCTGTCGAAGCGATCGGTCACCGCGGCGAAGCGCTGCTCGAACTGCGCATTATGCTGGCTGCTGGGGTCGAAAAACAGCGGGTCATTGGTGGAGGCGCCGAGCAGTCCCGACGAGGGCAGCGCGATCGATTGCGGCGCGGCCGATTGGGGCGTGACAGAGCCGGTGGTGTCGGCGGTCTCGTCTTCCGGCCAGTTGCGCGTGACATACGGCAGGGTCGAGGCGATAGCGCTTCGGGGAATCGACAGCCAGGCGAACTCGCTTTGCTGCGGCAGGCCGATGGTCGAGCTCCGCTCGGTCTTGGCATCGCTGGCAATGGAAATGACCCAGCCCGCGGCGGTGAGCGCGCCGGTGACCAGCGCAAAGGCGACCGCGAGCGTCATCACACTGCGGCCGAGCGAGGCGGCGATTCGGCTCACGAACCGCGCCACCTGAAATGATGCTGCCGGCCGTCTGCGCGTTGTGACGCGCCGGCCTGAGGTCGCACGCGTCATGGAACGCAAATCCCCCACACAACCCAACGAGAATTCCCCCATTCACCTTGGACTCGCGTGGTTAAACGCGGGTAAAGGCGCGAGGAAGGATTGTACGCGACCAAATCGTGGCGACTTCGTGCAACCTGCCGTTAAGGTTAATGCCGTCGGTAACGAGGAACCCAGGGAACTCAGGGGACGGTACGGTGCTACACGTTTCCGGCGTCCGAGGAGGGCGCGGCAAGTTGCAAGCTGACCAGGCGCGCCAGCAAGGTGGCGGGGTAAAGCTGGCCGATAATGGCTTCGACATTGCAGAGGCTGCGCACGACCGGATGGACCGGCACGAAGTCGCCGTATCCGACCGACGTCAGGGTGACGAAGCTGAAATAGATCACGCGGCTGGCGAGCGCGGAATCGTCGGCGAGGACGAGGCCGGCAAAGGCGTTCGGGATCAGGATGCCGGCAATGGCATAGAGGCCTGCGAAGGTGACGCCGATCAGCAGATAGAGCGCGACTGCGCCGACGATGCGATGCACGCTGACGCGGCCCGGCGCGAACACATCGCGCGCCACCACGACGCCGAGCGTGATCGCGACAATGATCCAGCCGCTTGCGAGCAGGGCGATATCGGCGTCCGACGGATCGAAAGTGCGTTTCAGCACGGTCGCGCCATTGAGGCAGAATGCGAACAGCATCAGCCCCAGCGCCGTGAGATTGCCCGACATCGCGACCGTGCTGACGATCAGAACCAGTGTCGCGGCAAAGCCCAGCGCCTCCAATGCGATGATATTGGCGGCCTGGAGCGGTGCGAACACGAACAGCACGAGTGCAAGGATGACGGTCGTGGCGGTCAGGAGCTGCTCGCCATAACGCGCGCGCGATCGGGCAAGCATCGTTCGGAGCCGTGTGAGCATGTCGGGCCTGCGCTGGTTGTGCCGGTACGGGGCGTGAAAGTGCAACAGCCGCCGGTGTTACCGGCGGCTTTGCCAGTCTAGACCTTTCCGCGGCGGACGTTGCGGCTATGTGCGCCGCGAAGCCGATGTCAGTCGCGGGACGCGCTCATCGTTGCTTCCAGCTTCTTGATCTCCACGGGCGCCAGTTGCGGACGATCGAGCTTGAGCGTGAGCTTGTTGAGCTTGCCGGTGAAGGTGAAGGGCGGCTTGTAGTCGGCGGCGTTCACGCCGATGGTTTTCACAGGATGTCTCCTTGGCTGGGGCAATCACAAGATCGACAGGGCGGGTGTTGCAAGCCTCTATTGGACGCACTTTTCGACAAAGCGCACCCGCTCGACCGGACCGAGTTTCTTTGCCTCGACCTCCCGTCGGCACTCCTCGCGCTTGTCCACGCGTTGCTCGATCCGCTGAATCAAGCCTTTCTTCATCGGGCCCGACACCAATTCGACTTCACTGATCCGCCAGGACTTGTCGAAGAATGGCTCGAGCGGACTGTAGAGCCGCAGGATAACAAACCATCCCTTGCCGGGTATGGTCTGGATCCAGTTGCCGCGCTTGACACCATCAGGCTGTGTGGGCGCGAAATATATTGTCGTCGAGCCATCGGCATTCGGTTCGGCGGCCGGTGACGGATAACTCTGGCTGCCGGCGCGCGGATAGCGCTGCGGTGTGTCGAGCATCGAGCGCGTCATGTTGTCATAAACAGTGAATGACCAGAAGTTCGCCTGCGGAATCCCCTTCGGCAAGGTCACCCTGTAGGTTCTTGCGCCGTCGAAGCGATTTTTGTCAGCATCCGCCACGGCCAGCAGATATTGAGAGGCGATGCCCGGAACGCGCATCGCCATGGCCGGCGTGATCCCGGTGACGCCGTAGAAGAAGTTCGTTCGCGCGTCCATGGTCCGGTAGCCGGTCGGCGGGAACGGTTTGACGCCTTCTTTCGTGACGAGCGGTATCGGCGTTTCAAACTGATATCCCGTCTCGAACAGGAAGTTGAACCAGGATGAGTTGGGGTAATAGTACCAGCCAGCATCCCGTGGCGACATGAACAGCGTGCGCGACGTCGCATTCGCGACCTTGAGCGCCTCCGTCATGATTCCCTTCATCCGAGCATCCGGCGCAAAGGGCTTGCCCTTGACGATGCCAATTGCCGCGACCGGTCCCATCAGTTCGGGATCGAGCGATGTTGCCGGCTCGTTCTGAACGATCTCGTTGAGCCGCTCGAAGAAGGTCCAGTCACTCGGCGGAACCGTGTTCATCACCTTGCCGCTGCCTTCGTGAAACACCGTCGGCGGCGGAGGCGTGACACGTCCGAGTTTCGCCTTGCCCGCCAGAAACTCTGCAATCGGGGTGCCGACGCCGCCCTGCTCGTAGGGGTATACTTTTGTGAACTTGCGGATTTCTTCTGCCACCGGCTTCGGGTCGTTGTGGTTTGCGAGGAAGGACCGGCCGAACCAGACGATGATGTTCGTGCGCGCGTGCGCGATGTTGAACTCGCCCTCCGGCAGCGTGCCCGTGTAGCCCGGAGGCACGATCAGATATTTGCCACCCATGCCGCGATCCGGGCCGGGCACGCCGAGATCGATCACCCAGCGGAACCAGGCATCCTGAACCGCGCCCAGAAAGCGCGGCGGCGTCTCGATCACCATCGGGCCCCTGGTCAGATCGAGCGATCCCATCACATAGATGGTGTCTGCATTGGCCGTCAGAAACAGCGACTTGGAATCCATCAGTTCGGAGAAGACCAGCACCTCGTTGTCCTTGACCCCGATATCCTGCATGCCCTTGCGCAGCGACTGAATGCTGACGCCGCGCATGTTGTCCATGAAGGCACGATAGGCGTAGGTGAAGTCGAGTTGGTCGTAGAGCTTCTCGGCGGTCGCCTTGCTTGGAACGCCATCCTTGAACTCGAGCGTCCCGAGTTGGCTTTCAACCTTGTCCGGCGTGAGGAGCGAAGGCGGTATCGCAGGCGTCTGCGCAAGGCTGGGTCCGGCAAGCGCCGCGATGGCGCAGGCGAAGCCGGTCGTCGAAGACAGGACGAAGCGTCTCATAATGCTTACTCCATGCATCGGTGTAGGGCGTATCCACGGGTTTCATTGCAGCCGCAAGAACAGTACGAGGCAGGCGACGGCGATGATGCCAGAACGCTGGTCACCCCAAGCCACAAAAAATTGCTATTGAAGCCTCGTGCCGCTCTTCGACGACATCGCCACGCGCTCGAAGCTAATAGCAGGGTGGATACGGATAATAGCCGCAGGCCGGACGCGGCGGGTAGTACGGATAGGACGGCGGCGGGGCGTAGTATGGCGCACCGTATGCTGCTGCTGCTGCGCCTGCTGCAACGGCGCCTGCGGCGGCTGCACCATACCACGCGCCGCGGTATGCCGTGCGGCGTGCAACGCCTGCGAATGAGAGCGGCGTACGTGGCAGGCCAATGATGTCGATGAAGATCGAGGCAGGGCCGTCGGCGCCGGCCAGATCGCCCTCCAGCACGTCGACATCGAAGGTCAGCGTGTCGCCTTCAAGCTTGGGGCTCTTCAGAACCACGACGGCATCCTTGATCACCGCGCCGTTCTTGCTGAACCCCGACACCGTCGCGTTCGGCGGATTCTTCGCGAAGCTGTCGTCGCCGGTGGCCGGGCTCCATTCTTCCAGAAGATGCGTCGTCAAGGCGTGGCCGGCGGACCGCACGGGACGATCGGCAAAGACGATGGAGTTCGGCGCCACGCCGGTGAGGATCAGCTTGCCGCCCTGCAAGGTCGCGCCGCGCGAATTGAGTACGATCAGCGACGGCACGATGTCCGGCTTGGCCTGACCGATGGTCTTCTGCAGCGGGACATGCGGCGGATGGGCGGTGCTTTGAGCATGAGCCGGGATTGCAATGCTCATGACAAGCGATGCAACGGCACCGCCAAGAATGAAGGTCCTCACGCGTCTCTCCTTGTGTCGATTGTCGAGGATTGATGGTTTTCTGAATGTGCGGCGTACGTTGGTATGGGCCGTGCACGGTGTCAGCTTGATCGCAAACCAGCGTAGCAACTCGATGCCGATCGATCTTGCCATTTGGAGCCATGGCTCAATGTCGCTGCGCGTGGTCGTGCTTTCAGTGGCCGATATTTGTTACAGGCAGGCGAAATGGCGGCTGGGATACAATATTAATCGGTCGATTCAGTTTGGTTGTTGACGCCATCGATGAGACGCGTCCATGAGACGACTTGCTGATCGATTCATTACAATCCCGGAGAGGAAGATCGTGTCCTTCAAGAATGGCGTTCTGCCAAGCGCAATTGCTTTGGTTGCGTTTGGTTTGTCTGGCATATCGGAGTCGCAAGCACAGATGCCGCCGCCGCCACCTCCGCCCGGCGTCACCGGCGTCAATGTCGGATTGTTGTCATGCAATCTGTCGCCAACGATCGGTCTCGTCGTCGGATCGTTGCAGACGATGAATTGCACCTACAAGCCGGTCGGACCGTATCCGCCCGAGATCTATACCGGCACGTTCGGGACGCTTGGTGTCGATATCGGCGTGACACTGGCGCAGGGGCTGGCCTGGCAGGTCTATGCGCCGACCGCCGGTCCGCTGAACGGTGCGCTGGCCGGCACTTATGTTGGGC
>JAEZBA010000133.1 GCA_023430245.1 Pseudomonadota bacterium | reverse complement strand
AGCCTGCCAGCCCGGCTCCAGTCTGATGACAAAGAGCAACGCCCGGCGCAGCGTCCGCCATTTCATCGACCTGATCGATATCCGCCCCGCCGACCTGCGCGCGACCATCGCCGACGCACGGGCGATTAAGAACGCGCGCGGCCGGCGCAAGCGCCCGCTCGCCGGCCGGACGATGGCGATGATTTTCGACAAGCCCTCGACCCGCACGCGCATTTCGTTCGAGGTCGGAATGAAGCAGCTCGGTGGCGATGTCATCACGCTGACCGGGCAGGAGATGCAGCTCGGCCGCGGTGAATCCATTCCAGACACTGCGCGGGTGATGTCGCGTTTCGTCGATGCGGTGGTGATCCGCACGCTCGAACACGATCTCGTCACCGAACTGGCGCAATACGCGACCGTGCCGATCATCAATGCGCTGACCAAGCAATCGCATCCCTGCCAGGTGATGGCCGACGTGATGACCTTCGAGGCGCATCTCGGTTCGATCAAAAAGAAGACTGTGGCCTGGACCGGCGACGCCAACAATGTGCTGACTTCGTGGATGCACGCGGCCGAGCGCTTCGATTTCCGCCTCAATATCGCGACGCCGCCGGAACTGAAGCCGCAGCAATGGCTGCTGGACTGGATCGAAAGCTCGGGCGCGGCCATCCATGTCGGAACGGATCCGGACGAGGCGGTGCGCGACGCCCATTGCGTGGTCACCGACACCTGGGTGTCGATGGGCGACGAGGATAGCGAGTCCTACCGTCACAACCTGCTGATGCCCTATCAGGTCAATGCCAAATTGATGGCGAAGGCGCGGCCCGACGCCATTTTCATGCATTGCCTGCCGGCGCATCGCGGCGAGGAAGTCACCGACGAGGTCATGGATGGCCCGCAGTCGGTGGTCTTCGACGAGGCCGAGAACCGCTTGCATGCGCAGAAGGGCATTCTTACTTGGTGCCTGAACGCCAGCACCCGGTAGGCGAACGCTCCGACATCCGCTCATTCCCGCGACAGCGGGAATCCAGCATTCCTGGCTCTGGGTCCCCGCCTGCGCGGGGACGAGCGGATGGTTTGTCCAGCCTCAAGCTCTAGCGGCCACGCGCAAATGAACATCGACATTCCGACCCGAACGCCTTCTCCATTCACTGCCGACGACACCATCCTTCCATTCGAAGTGTCGGCGCTGGATTTGCGCGGCCGGGTGGTTCGGCTCGGGCCTGCACTCGACGAAATCCTCACCCGCCACGATTATCCGCTGCCGGTCTCCAAGCTCCTTGGCGAGGCGGTGGCGCTCGCGGCTTTGTTCGGCTCGTCGCTGAAATTCGACGGCCGCTTCATCATGCAGACGCAAGGCGACGGGCCGGTGCGCATGCTGGTGGTCGATTACGTGACCGGCGGGCGCATCCGCGCCTGCGCGCGTTTCGACAAGGCCCGCGTCGCCGAGGCAATTGAGCAAGGCAAGGCCTCGGGCGGCGAACTGCTCGGCCGCGGCCATCTGGCGATGACCATCGACCAGGGCGGCGACATGAACCGCTATCAGGGGCTGGTGGCGCTCGAGGGTGGCTCGCTGGAAGATGCCGCACACGAATATTTCCTGCGTTCGGAGCAGATCCCGACCCGCATCCGGCTGGCGGTTGCAGAGGAAATGCGCGCGGGCGACGCCGGCACCACGCATTGGCGGGCTGGCGGCATCATGCTGCAATTCCTGCCCAAGTCGCCCGAACGCATGCGCATGCCCGATCTCGATCCCGGCAACGTGCCGGAGGGTGTCACGATTGAGACGCCTGACGAGGACGATGCCTGGGTGGAAGGCAAGGCGCTGGTCGAGACCGTCGAGGATATCGAACTGATCGATCCGGACATCTCGACCGAGCGGCTGGTCTACCGGCTGTTTCATGAGCGCGGCGTGCGGGTGTTCGACAGTGCCAATGTCGAGGCGCAATGCTCCTGCTCGCGCGACAATGTCGAGGCGATGCTGAAAAGCTTCTCGCAGGACGACCGCGACCACATGGTCGAAGACGGCAAGATCGCGGTGACCTGCGAGTTCTGCAATCGCACCTACAACTTCGCGCCGGATGAGGTGGGCGCGAATGACGAGGGTGGGACGAATTAGCGTCCGCAAGCCGAGAGCCGCTCGCTCTGTTATCTCTCCCCGCTTGCGGGGAGAGATCGGTTGCCGAAGGCGAACGGGTGAGGGGGACGACAGAGCAGTCGATCTCTCGCATGTCGGATGTCAGGAGCAGTCCGGGGAGACAAGCTGTGAGTGACGTCGAACGGCACGCGCATTGGGAGAGCGTCTATCGGACCAAGCGCGAAGGCGAGGTCAGCTGGTTCCAGGACAGCCCCGCAATCTCGCTCGATCTCATTGCCGCGACCGGCGTGCGGCCTGACGCATCGATCATCGATATCGGTGGCGGCGCATCGCGCCTGCCCGACGCGCTCTTGGAGGCCGGGTTCTCCTCGATCACCGTGCTCGACCTTTCCGAACAGGCGATGCAAGTGTCGCAGGCACGCCTCGGCGAACGCGGCGCCAAGGTCAAGTGGATCGCCGCCGATGTGACGACCTGGCAACCGCCCGAGACGTACGACGTGTGGCACGATCGGGCGGCCTTTCATTTCCTGACCGATCCGAAAGATCAGGCCGCCTATGCCGAGCGGGTCTCGCGCGCGGTTCGTCCCGGCGGGCATGTGATCATCGGCACCTTCGCCCCCGATGGGCCAGAGCGATGCAGCGGTTTGCCGATAGTCCGGCATGACGCGGCGTCGCTCGGGTCGGTCCTTGGTCCATCGTTCGCTCTGGTCGAGTCCCGCCGCCACGAACACCGGACTCCGGCGGGTGCGATCCAGCGCTTCCAGTTCAGCCGGTTTCGCCATCGCGACTGACGCGAACGCGCGCAGCACAAGCGGGGCCGAGCGCGGACGCCAGCCAGACGACGCAGGTTTTCAGCCGCCCAGATTCGCCTTCAGAAAATCCTGGAACGTCGCCCATGATTTCTTGTCGGCATGCTCGCGGTAAACCGGCGCGCCGAACACGGTGAAGGCATGCGGAGCGCCCGAATAAACCTCGAGGTCGTATTTGACTCCGGTCTTTTCCAGTTCTTCGACGAACGCTGTGACCTCGGGCATCTTGATGATGGTGTCGGCGCCGCCATGTGCGACGAAGATCGGCGGCGTGTCCTTGGCATAGCTCTGGCCCGCGGGCGTCGCGAGACCGCCGTGGAAGCTGGCATAGCCCTTGACCTTGTCGGCCTTGCCCGAGCGCGCGAGTTCGAGCGTGGCCGTGCCGCCGAAGCAGTAACCCATGACCACGACATTGCCCTGGCTGCGCTTCTGCGCTTCCGACAGGCCGCCCAGCAGCAGGCTGCGCATCTTCTCGCGGTCCTTGTAGAGCTTGCCGGTTTCAGCCATGCGCGCTTCGAGCGTGGCCGGGCGATTGCCCTTGCCGAACAGATCGACGGCGAAGGCGTCGTATCCCATGTCTGCCAGCATGTCGGCGCGCTTCTGTTCGTAGCCGCCGAGCCCGTCCCAGTCATGGATGACGAGCACGAGCCCCTTGGAGGGACCGGACGCCTTGGCGAAATAGCCTTCGAAATCCGCGCCGTCGACCTTGTAGCCGACAGTGTCGCCGGCAAAGGCGGCGGTGCCGGCAACGATGGCGAGCAGGCTGAGCAGGACAGCTTTCATGTCGGGATGCTCCCAATGACATTTTTGCGGCGTTCACATGCCGAGCGGCGATTTTCACGCGATCGACGGCTCCGGGCAAGGGCTCCAACAGGCGGGTAACGGCCCGGAGAGACACGCCGGGTTGCCCCGGCCGCCGTCCAGCGGCTAGAGGAAGGTCAGTGAGAGTTTTAGACCGGGTGGGGTGCGTGACCGACAATCCAGTGATCATCGCCGGTGGCGGCATCG
>JAEZBA010000104.1 GCA_023430245.1 Pseudomonadota bacterium | reverse complement strand
AAGGGTGGCGGCCGCTGGGTGAAAGCCGACGATTTCTTCAAGGGGCTGTACGAGACCGCAATCGGCCCGGACGAGGTTCTGACCGCTATCCGCCTGCCGGCCGCAAAACCGGATATGCGTTATGGCTTCGCCGAACTCTCGCGCCGTCACGGCGACTATGCACTGGCCGGACTGGCTGCTTCTGCGCGCGCCGATGGCGGATCGCTGAAGGACGTGCGGCTCGCCTATTTCGGTGTCGGACTCATGCCCGTGCGAGCAAAGCATGCGGAGGCCGCGCTCGCCAAAGGCTCGATCGACGAAGCCGTCGCCGCACTCGCTTCCGACCTCGACCCGCCCGACGACATTCAGGAAACCGGCGCCGTGAAAATGCATCTCGCGGGCGTGCTGCTCCGCCGTGTGGCCGCTCAACTGGCGGGAGCGCGCGCATGAGCCATAGCTACGACGTCAGCCTCACCGTCAACGGCGAGCCTATGACCGCCCGCGTCGAGGCGCGCAAGTCATTGGTCGATTTCCTGCGCGAGGACCTGAGCCTTACCGGCAGCCATGTCGGTTGCGAACATGGCGTCTGTGGCGCCTGCACCGTGCGGGTGAATGGCGAAGTGGTGCGCGGCTGCCTGATGCTTGCGGTGCAATGCGACGGAGCAAAGGTAGAGACCATCGAGGGCGTGTCCGACTCCGGCGAGATTGCCGACCTGCAGGATGCGTTCGAACGGCGAAACGCCCTGCAATGCGGCTTTTGCACGCCGGGCATGCTTCTGACCGCGCAAGAATTGTTGGCGAACGGCAAAACGCCGAGCCGTGAGGACATCCGCGAGCATATCTCCGGAAATTTCTGCCGCTGCACCGGCTATCACGCGATCGTCGATGCGGTGGAGGCGGTGGCGCAGGCGCGGAATGGAAAGTGACATGAAAATCGTCTCCGACCTCCCCTCGCCGCTGACCGCGCTCGACCGCCCAAACTCCTATATCGGCCGCTCGGTGCCGCGGCCGAACCTCAAGCGCCTGGCGCAAGGCCGCGCTCAGTATGTGAGCGACATGACCTTGCCGCGCATGGCACATGTCGCCTATCTGCGCTCGCCGCACGCCCATGCCCGCATCGTCAAGATCGACAAGAGCAAGGCGGAGAAGGCGCCGGGCGTGATCGCGGTGGTCACCGGGCCGGAACTGGCCAAGGTCATCACGCCCTGGGTCGGCGTGCTCACGCATCTGAAGGGCATCAAATCGGCCCCGCAAAACGCGATCGCGGTCGACCGCGCCTGCTGGCAGGGCGAGGCCGTGTGCGCCGTGGTGGCGCAAACGCGCGCCCAGGCCGAAGACGCCTGCGAATTGATCGAGGTCAAGTATCAGGAACTGATCGCGGTCACCGATCCCGAAACTGCGCTCGATCCGAAGACGCCGGTGATCCATCCCGAGCTTGGCGACAATCTCACCTTCGAGCGTACGCTGGATGCCGGCGAAGTCGACAAGGCGTTCGCCGAATCCGATGCCGTCATCGAGCAGACCTTCCATTTCGGCCGCCATACCGGCGTCTGCAACGAGCCGCGCGCGATCCTTGCCGACTGGAATCCGGGCGAGGAGCGGCTCACGGTTTATCACGCTACCCAGGCGCCGCACATGATGCAGAACCTGTTCGCGAAGCATCTCGATCTGGCGGAGCACCAGGTCCGCGTCGTCACCAAGGATGTCGGCGGATCGTTCGGCATCAAGGTGCATACTTATGCCGACGAGATGGCGGTCGTGGCGCTGTCGAAAATGCTGAAGCGTCCGATCAAGTTCGTCGCCGACCGGCTGGAAAGCTTCGTCACCGACATTCACGCCCGCGATCATCGCGTACACGGCAAGATCGGCATCAGGAACGACGGCACCATCACCGCCTTCGAGATCGACGATCTGACCGGCATCGGCCCGTATTCGGTCTATCCACGCACCTCCGGCATCGAAGCCAACCAGGTCGTCAACCTGACCGGCGGCCCCTATGCATGCCCGAATTATCAGGCGCGGGCGCGCGTGGTGTTCCAGAACAAGAACGTCATGTGCCAGTACCGCGCGGTCGGCCATCCGATCGCGGTGGCGGTCACCGAGGGTCTGGTCGACCTGGCTGCCGCAAAAATCGGCATGGACCCGGTCGATGTCCGAAAGAAGAACCTGATCCCCGACGACGCCTATCCGGCGACCGCGGCTTCAGGCATCAAGTTCGAGAAGCTGTCGCATATCGCCTCGACCGACAAGATCCTCGGCATGATGGACTACAAGGCGCTGCGCGCCGATCAGGCGGCGGCGCGCGAAAAGGGAATCTATCGCGGCATCGGTTTCGCGTCCTTCATCGAAGTCACCAATCCGAGCGCCGCGTTCTACGGCGTCGGCGGCGCGAAAATCTCCGCTCAGGATGGCGCGACGGTCCGGCTCGACGGCAAGGGCGCGATCTTCTGCCATACCGGCGTGTCCGAGCAGGGACAGGGCGCAGAAGCGGTGATCGCGCAATGCGTCGCGTCGGCCTTCGGCGTGTCGATCGACAAGGTGCGCGTCATCATGGGCGACACCGACAATACCCCTTACGGCGGCGGCACCTGGGCCTCCAGGGCGGCAGGCATCGGCGGCGAGGCAGCATGGCAGGCCGGAAAGGCCTTACGTGAAAATGTCCTCGCCGCCGCGGCCTCCATCCTGCAGGCCAAGGCCTCCGATCTCGACATCGACAACGGCATCGTGGTCGACAAGGGAACCAAGACCGAGCGCATCTTGCTCGAGGAGGTTGCGCGCATCTGCTACTTCCGGCCCGATACGCTGCCGCCCGGCTTCCAGTCCGAGTTGTCGGCAACCCGCCATTACGTGCCGCGCGCCTGGGCGTTCTCCTTCACCAATGGCATCCAGGCCTCGTATCTCGAGGTCGATACTGATACCGGCTTCATCAAGCTATTGAAGCACTGGTGCGTGGAGGATTGCGGCACCGTCATCAACCCGCAACTCGTCGACGAGCAGATCCGCGGCGGCATCGTGCAGGGGCTGGGCGGCGCGCTGTTCGAACATTGCCTCTATGACGAGCGCGGCCAGATGCTGAACGGCAATATGGCAGACTATCTCGTGCCGATGGCGATGGAGATGCCGGACATGGAAGTCGGCCATGTGGTGACGCCGACCGCGGACTCCGAACTCGGCGCTAAGGGCGCGGGCGAAGCCGGCACCGCCGGCGCGCCGGCCTGCGTGATGAATGCCATCAACGATGCGCTGCGTCCGCTTGGCGCAAAGCCGCTCACCGACATGCCGTTCACCCCCGGCAAGGTGCTGCGCGCATTGGGGAAGGTGTAACCCCAAACGCCTATTTCCCACATCGTCAAACTCGTCACACACAACCACACCAATCTGGCGCTGGACGGAACAGCACCGCTTGATCACAATCCCGCCCGGCCGCCCCTTTGGGAAGAGCCGGAACGAGACTGATGCGGAGGACAATCGTGTCGATGAATATCAAGGTCGGCCTCAAGGCCATCGAAGAGGCGTCGGAGAAACTCAGCAATTGGGGCCGCTGGGGGAGCGACGACCAGATCGGCACGCTCAACCACATTACGCCGGAAAATATCGTCGACGCCGCAAAGCTGGTGAAGCAGGGGAAAGTGTTCGCCCTCGGCATTCCGCTCGACCGCAACGGCCCGCAGACTGGCCTGTTCGGCGGACGCTTCAATCCGATCCACCAGATGCTGGCGACCGGCACCGACGCCGTGACAGGACAGCAGGACTGGAACAAGATCCGCTACGCCGACGATACGCTGAACCTCTGCGTGCAGGGCGCCACCCACTGGGACGCGCTCGGCCACATCTTCTATGAGGACAAGTGCTACAACGGCCACGACGCAAAGCTGATCGACTCGCGCGGGCTCGCCGTACTCGGCATCGAGCATTCCAAGAACAAGATGGTCGGGCGCGGCGTGCTGCTCGATATCGCGCGCTTCCGCGGCGTACCCTGGATGAAGGACGGCGAAGGCATCTCCAATGAAGAACTCGACAAATGTGCCCGCGCCCAGAATGTCGAAATCCGCAAGGGCGATTTCGTGCATGTGCGCACCGGCCAAATGGAGCGCTGCCTGTCCGAAGGCGTGTGGGGCGGCTATGCCGGCGGCGACGCGCCCGGCGTGATGTTCGAGAATTGCTACTGGTGCCAGGAGAAGGAAATCGCGGCGCTCTGCATGGACACCTGGGGCTGCGAGGTGCGGCCGAACGAAACCACCGAGGCCAACCAGCCCTGGCATTGGGTGGTGATCCCGGCCATGGGGCTGTGCATGGGCGAGATTTTCTATCTCAAGGAACTCGCCGAGGATTGCGAGAGCGACGGCGTCTACGAGTTCTTCTTCTCCGGGCCGCCGCTGATCATCACCGGCGGAACGGGAAGCCCGATCAATCCGCAGGCGATCAAATAAGGTTGGCTCAGCAGCGGCGCAGCGAGAAGCGGCGCGCGCCGGCCAGGCCAACATCGGCCGAAAACACTTGGCGCGCTCGCCCTCACCCGCCATATGAGCGGGCAGAGACAGGGAGCGCGACATGGGTTTGTTCGTTGACGGCGTCTGGCACGACACCTGGTATGACACCAGCGAGACCAAGGGCCGGTTCAAGCGCGAGGCGACGCGGTTCCACAACTGGATCACGCCAAATGGCGAGCCCGGCCCTTCCGGCGACGGCGGCTTCGCCGCGGAGGCGGGCCGCTACCATCTCTATGTCTCGCTCGCCTGCCCCTGGGCGCACCGCACGCTGATTTTCCGCAAGCTCAAGAAACTGGAAGAGCTGATCTCGGTTTCGATCGTCTCGCCGCTGATGTTCGAAAAGGGCTGGACCTTCAAGCGAGACGAGGGCTCGACTGGCGACCACCTGCACGATGTCGAGACGCTGGGCGAGATTTACCTCAAGGCCAACCCGAAATATTCCGGCCGCGTGACGGTGCCGGTCCTGTGGGACAAGAAGCACGGCACCATCGTCAATAACGAGTCCTCCGAAATCATCCGCATGTTCAATTCGGCCTTCAACGGGCTCACGGGTGACTCTACTGACTTCTATCCTCAGGCGCTTCGATCCGACATCGACGCCATCAATCAGCGGATCTACGAAACCGTGAATAACGGCGTCTATCGCTGCGGCTTTGCCACCAGCCAGGAAGCCTATGAGGAGGCCTTCGCGCAATTGTTCGAAACGCTCGACTTTCTGGAGGGGCGGCTGTCGACGCAACGCTATCTCTGCGGCAAGACCGTCACCGAAGCCGACTGGCGTCTGTTCCCGACCCTGATCCGTTTCGACGCGGTCTATGTCGGGCATTTCAAATGCAATCTGCGGCGGATCGACGATTACCCGAACCTGTCAAATTATACGCGCGAGCTTTACCAATGGCCGGGCGTCGCCGACACCGTCGCTATCGATCAATACAAACGTCACTATTACGGCAGTCATAAAAGCATCAACCCCACCGGAATTGTTCCCGTCGGGCCAGCGCTTGCGTTCGAGCGGCCACACGATCGCGGGCGATTCGGGTAAGCTCAGTGTATCCTCCCGTGACGGAACCGCGCACAGTCCGCTCGATTTAAAACATCGTCACGGAACATTTGCGCGTGCGCAGACTTCCCCTCCTGTCACCCGTTAAGAAGGAGGAATTCGATGAAGGCATATCCCATTATCGTGGCCGCTGCCCTGCTGGCGACGCCCGTGCTCGCGCAGACCACCACGGCTCCGCAGCCGGGTGCGCCCGCCGCGCCGGCCGCCACAAACCAGACCATGAACCAGACTGCGACCGGCCAGTGGCGCGCCTCGAAGCTGATCGGCGTCGATGTGTATAACAATCAGAATGAAAAGCTCGGAGAGATCGACGAACTCATCATGAGCCCGAACGGCCAGATCGCAGGCGCCGTCATCGGCGTCGGCGGGTTCCTCGGCATGGGCGAGCGTAACGTGATGGTGCCGCTGAACCAGCTCCGCTTCACCAACAACGATGGCGCGGCCACCACTGGCGCCGCACGTGACGGCGACCGCAAGTGGTATCCGGAGCGCGCTGTTCTGAATACCAACAAGGACCAGCTCACCAACATGCCGGAATTCAAGTACTAACATCCGGCATGAGAGCAATCAGGGGCTTCGCGGTGCGAAGCCCCTTTTTTCGTCCGCCGCGCGCATGTCACCATGTCTCGCTGGGAGTGAGCACGTCCAGCACTTCTGCGATCCGCGCCCGGGTGCCCGCCGTCGTATCGGCCGGCAGACCGTCGCGGGCGAAAAAGCCATGTGCGATGATCTCGGCGTTGGGCTCTGGCGGCGTGGCCTGGGTAAAGGAGTCAATGACGAACAGAGCAACGTGGTCGCGGCCGGACACATTCCGGTTGTGATAGATTGCGAACAGCCGCGGTGCCTGCAGAATTTCGATATTCCCTTCTTCCATCAGTTCCCGGTCGAGCGCCTCGCGCATGCTCTCGCGCGGCTCCACCCCGCCGCCGGGGAGGTGCCAGCCGGGTATGTAGGAATGCTTCACGAGGAAAATCCGCCCATCGGCATCGATCGCCATTCCGCGCACACCGAGCGTAAGCCCGCGGGAAAAGCGCCAGTACAAATGCATCAAAGGGCGAATCATCCGGACGGTGTATCCTTGGTGTCGCGCTGACGATGCGCCCGCGACATCGGCGTCATCAGATTGTGCGTCCGGCTCACTATATTCTCAATCGACATCAGCGCTGAAGGCCGTCACCGTCGTTACCATGTTCGTCCTAGCCCATCTGTCCGACCCCCATCTCGGTCCCATGCCCTCGGCCCGTATCCGCGACCTC
>JAEZBA010000086.1 GCA_023430245.1 Pseudomonadota bacterium | reverse complement strand
CCGATGACCTTTCCGCAAAGCCGTTTCGCGTCGCCCATGCAGGCGCTTCGCAACGCGGCATTCTGGGCAGCCGACGCTGCTGGGAAGGCGAGAAGCGCCCAGACTGCAAGCAATCCGATCGTTGCCTGGCTCATAAGAAATCTCTCCCTGTTTGCACCCTCTGATGCAGCCGACTTTTTCCACCGACGCTGAACACACGGCCCTCCGGCGTCAACGCGCCTGAGCGCCGCAGCCCTCCAAATCTTTGGCAGCCCCCGCTTTGAGCCGAACTCACGTAACCTTCGACATAAGGTCGGGGGCTCCGGCACCACTTTGCGGCGATGGCATTTCTTGGCACAATGGCACCCAGCGGGAGCGCATAGCGATGTACGTGATACGGTCCGCAGTCCTCGCCCTTGCATGCGCATTGCTGCAGCCGGCAAACGCCGCGCCGCGTTCGTTCACGATTGCCGAGGAGGCGATCATCGATCGGAACGAAGCGTTGCGCTCGCTTTACCAGACCGATCCGGCTTTGGTGCGCCGCGTTCTCGACACGCTCAAGTCACGCCGCCAGAGCAAGGACAGGCAGCGCGACGTCTTCGGGCCCGGTGCGCCGGGCGACCCGAGCACGGGCCCGCGCGATCTTTCCCAATCCGAAGCGGCGTTCGATCCCGCGACAAACCCGGACCTCGCGATTTTCCAGCGCGCCTCGCCGGAAGCGGCGCACGACCTGTTTCAGCTGCTCAAGAAAGCATCGGGCCGAAAGTGAGCAGCGATTCCGACAGCACCGCGCCCGGCGTGCAGGGCAATGTCTTTGCGGATGAAGCCGAGGTCGAAGCCGATCTGATCCTGCTTGAGCATCTCAAGTCCGGCCGGAAATCGTTCGTGGAGGAACTGTGTCGCGCGAGCCGCGCACAGACCGAGGCCGTACTCTCGGTTTTGCGGATGGAATCGACCACCATGATCGCGGAATTTTTCTATCTGATCCGCGCGCATGGAATCGACACGGCCGAACAATTGCAACGGCTCGCGGAGCTGCACAATCATTACATCTCGGACCTGATCGGCGACAAAGAACGCGCCACCCGCTTCGGCCTGTCGCCCGACCGCCTGCTCGATGCGATCTTCACCGGCGACACCATGCCGAGGCTGGTGCAGCAATGGGCCGACCGGCCGGGAGCGCTCGACCAGTCGAATCTCGCGAGATTCGTAGTCACGCTGATGTCAGCGGAAAGCTGCCGCAAGATCGTCGTTGCCTGCGAACAGGCGGGCTTTCTGCAGCGCGAGCGCACGCGCGCTGGAGCAACGGTGGTGATCTCGTCGGGAATCATGGAGGAGATTTTCGCGCTCTATGTGCGCGGGCTTCGGCATGCGATCGCTCGCGATGCCGGAAACGAATGAGGAGGCACTCCCGCCCTTGCCTGTCCGAGGGAGTTTGCGATTCGGCTCCGTCGAAAAAAGAAGGCCCGGCGACCGTTGACGGTGCCGGGCCTTGCATTTGGTTGCGGGGGCTGGATTTGAACCAGCGACCTTCAGGTTATGAGCCTGACGAGCTACCGGGCTGCTCCACCCCGCGATAAGCCGGGTTCATAACGGCGGCAGACCGGTTTCTGCCGCCGGCGCGATCACGCCCTCAAGAGCTTCGACCGCATGAAATCGTCGCGCTATCTAGCAAGTGACGAAATGATTGCAAGCGAAAGATAGGCACGATCCGTCAATTAGATAGGCCTCTCCCGTTATTCCGGCTGGATACCGGCCGCCTTGATCAGGTCGCCGCGAATCTTGAGGCCATCGGTGATGGTCTTTGCGAGGTCTGCCGGCGGATCGGCGGTAACGACCAGGCCGGCGCCGGCGAGGCGCTTGGAAACCGCGGGATCCTTGAGGATCTTGGCGGCGGCTTCGCTGATTTTGTCGACGACCGCCTTCGGCGTACCGGCCGGCGCGACCAGCGCGACGAACGAACCCATTTCGACCCCGGGAACGGTCTCGGCGATGGTCGGGATGTCGGGCATTTCGGAGAACCGCTTCGGTTCCGCCACCGCGATGATCCGGATCTTGCCCGAATCATGCAGGCCGCGCGCCGCCGACAAGCTCAGGAAACCCGAGGGGACATGGCCGCCGGCGAGATCGTTGATCGCCTGTCCGCCGCCCTTATAGGGAATGTGCTGCAGCTTGATGCCGGCCTTCTGCGCCAGTAATTCGCCGGCGAGATGATGCGGCGAGCCGGGGCCAGACGAGGCGAACGCCATCTTGCCGGGGTTCTTCTTCGCCTCGGCGACATAATCGGCGACCGTCTTGATCGGCTGGTCGGGATGCACCGCGAGGACGAGAATGTTCTTCGCAGCGTTCAGCACCGGCGCGAAATCCTTGGCCGGGTCGAAAGCGATCGCCTTGAACATGAAGGAGTTCGAGGTCAGCATCGCATCGGTGGCGACCAGGATGGTGTGGCCGTCCGGCGCCGAACGCGCGACCTGGGTGGCGGCGAGATTGCCGGAGGAGCCGGGCCGGTTGTCGACCACGACCGGCTGACCCCATTGCTGCTGCAGCTGGTCGGAAATCGCGCGCGCCAGGGTGTCGGACGCCGCACCGGCCGGATAGCCGCCAACCAGCGTCACCTGCTTGGTCGGGAATTGCTGCGCCAGCGCGGGGCCGGACGCGACAGCGATCGACAAGGCCGAAAGCAATGCCGCCATCGATGAAACTTGCAGGGTTCTGATCATCAGCGTCCTCCGAAATGCAGGCCGGAAGGTATCCGGTGCCTTGTTGTTGTTTTTGATTAGCCGGCATGGCCGAGGGCGTGTCAACCGACGGCTT
>JAEZBA010000665.1 GCA_023430245.1 Pseudomonadota bacterium | reverse complement strand
GCCCGATATCGATATGGACAGCTTCACGTCGACGGTTGCGCGGCTGGGCTCGATGTCGCGCAAGATCACGGTCCTGACAGTGGCAAACGACCGCGCGCTCGGTACCATGCGCGACATGGCGGGCGGCGTGACCCGCGTCGGGATCGCGGAAAAGCCGCGGCTCGAAGCTCTGGGCATTCGCGTGATCGATGCCTCGGACTATGCCGGCGGCGGATTGAACCACGATCTGTTCATGACCAATGCGCAGGTGCGACAGGCGATCAGTCGCTTCATCGCCGATGCCGGCTCCCCCGCCTTCTCCGGCGCGGGCCCGTCTCAATAGTCGATCCGCGTTCGCTTGCCGCAGACCGCCGAAGACAATAGATGTCGTGTCCCGTAGCATAGTGGGCTGGAGCCGAAGGCCGTTCAGCGGCCTGCTTCCCCGCCCAGATTTGTGACAGCCGAATCCCGCAGCCGGGTCTGGGCCGTGCTTTGAGCGGGATGCATGATATTTCAAGGAGACGCACCATGAGCAGCGCGCCACAGGCACTCGAAAGCTATCTGTCCGGCGGGTGGCGGCGCGGCGAGGGCGTCGAGACCGAACTGGTCGATCCGGTTCGCGGCGATGTGCTGGCGACCGCGAGTGCGCGCGGGCTCGATCTGGCCGCTGCGCTTGACTACGCCCGCAAGCGTGGTGGGCCGGTCCTGCGCGGGTTGTCTTTTGCCGAACGCGCGAAGCTGATCGGTGCCGTCGCCGACGCGCTGATTGCCAACCGCGCAAAATACGAAGCGATCGCGGTGGCGAATTCCGGCAACACTAAAATTGACGCCGCGATCGATATCGACGGCGGCATCGGGACCCTGAAATATTACGCCCGGCTCGGCAGCGGGCTTGGTGACGCAACCTTCCTGCTCGACGAGAAGCCGGTCCGGCTCGCCAAGGCGGAGAACTTCCAGGCGATCCACCTGCTGGCGCCGCGTCACGGCGTAGCGGTACACATCAACGCGTTCAATTTTCCGAGCTGGGGCCTGTGGGAGAAGGCAGCCGTGTCGTTGCTGGCGGGCGTGCCCGTGTTGGCAAAGCCCGCGTCGTCGACGGCTATGCTCACGCACGAGATGGTGCGCGACGTCATTGTCGCGAAAGTCCTTCCGGAAGGCGCGCTCAGTGTTCTGTGCGGCAGCGCGGGCAATCTGCTCGACAGTGTCATCGCGGACGACGTGATCGCGTTCACCGGCTCGTCGGAAACCGCCGGGCGGATCCTGCGGCATCCGAATATTCTTGCGCGCGGCGTGCATGTGAATATCGAGGCGGACAGCGTCAACGCCGCGCTGCTGGCGCCCGATGCGAGCCAGGGCGCCTTCGATGCCTTCATCAAGGAAGTCGCTCGTGAGATGACGGTTAAGGCCGGTCAGAAATGCACCGCCATCCGCCGCGTGTTCGCGCCGGCCGACAGGGCCGACGCAGTTGCCGAAGCGCTACTGGCGCGGCTGAAGAAAACCACGCTCGGCGATCCGCGCGACGAAGCCGTTCGCATGGGCCCGGTGGTGACGCGCGCGCAGCAGGCGGCGGCGTTCGAGGGCATCGCCAAAATCGCCGAGGACGCGCAGGTGCTGACCGGTGGCGCCACAGCGCCGTCGATCGATGGCATCGATCCGGCGAAGTCGGCCTTCGTGGCGCCGACGCTGATGCGCGTTGCGGATGGCGCCGCCGCCGATGCGGTGCATGACACCGAAGTGTTTGGCCCGGCCGCGACCATCATTCCCTACAAGACCGAGACCGAGGCCTTCGCGCTGGTTGCACGCGGTGGCGGTTCGCTGGTCGCGTCAGTCTACGGCGACGATCGCGCATTCCTTGCGCGTGCTGTCGCGGAGCTTGGGCCCTCGCATGGCCGGCTGCTGATGGTCGAGCCATCGATCGCCGATGTCCATACCGGCCATGGCATCGTGATGCCGCAATGCCATCACGGCGGGCCTGGTCGCGCCGGCAACGGCGAGGAACTGGGAGGATTGCACGGTCTGCGGCTTTATCATCAGCGGCTCGCGGTGCAGGGCTCGATGGATTTGCTGACCGAATTGCAGGCGAAAGCTTACGCGCTGCATTGACGACGCCGATCCCGGGCCAACCGGGACGGTGCAAAGGCCGGTAGTGCCCAAGAAGAAACGGCAACGGGACGGAGGGAGCGCCTGTGTCGGAGCCATTCCTGGAACGTCGGCCGTATAATGCGGCCGCGGACTTTGTCGACGCCAATATCGTGCGCGGGTATTCCGGCAAGGCTGCCTTCATCGATCCGCAGCGCTCCATCACCTATGGCGAGCTGCAGCAAAAGACCTGCCGCTTCGCCTCGGGACTGCTCGCGCTCGGACTGAAGGCGGAGGATCGCGTCGCGCTTTTATTGCCCGACAGTATCGATTTTCCGGTCGCGTTCTGGGGTGCGATCCGTGCCGGCATCGTCGCGATCCCGCGCAACACCAGGCTCAAGCCCGAGCAATACGTCTTTATCCTCGCCGACAGCCGGGTCAGTGCGGTGATTGCGGATGTCTCCCTTGTGGCGGTGTTGCGTGACGCTATCGCCGCCACGCCGTCGCTTCGCCATGTGATTCTGGCGGGCGACAATGCGCAAGGCCAGCCCACACTCGCCGGCCGCACGCCGGTGCCCTTCGAGGCGGTGTGCCGCATGGGTCGCGACGATGTGTTCGCCGCGCCCACCTTGTCCGATGAAGTGGCGTTCTGGCTCTACACCTCCGGTTCGACCGGCGAGCCGAAAGGCGTGAAGCACGTCCATTCCAGTCTGACGGCGACCGCATCGCTGATGGGGCGGGGCATTCTCGGCATTGGTCCCGACGATGTCGTATTGTCGGCCGCGAAGCTGTTCTTCGCCTACGGGCTCGGCAACGCGATGACGTTTCCGATGTCGGTCGGCGCCACCACGATTCTTTGGCCCGAGCGTCCAACGCCCGAGGCGATTTTCGCGCTGATGCAGCAGCATCGTCCGACCATCTTCTACGCGGTGCCCTCGCTCTACACCGCGTTGCTGGCACATGATGCGATGAGCCGCGGCGCCGGATCGGATCGGCTGCGTATTTGCGTGTCGGCGGGCGAAGCGCTGCCGGCGCATATCGGCGAGCGCTGGCGTGCGGTCACAGGCGTCGATGTTCTGGACGGCATCGGCTCGACCGAAATGCTGCAGACGTTTCTGTCAAACCGACCGGGCGATATTCGCTACGGGTCCAGCGGCAAGGCGGTGCCGGGCTACGATGTGAAGGTCGTCGACGAGAATGGTGCCGAGCTTCCGCCTGGCGAGATCGGCGAACTGATCGTGCGCGGGCCTTCGGCGGGCGAAGGCTACTGGAACCAGAGGCGCAAGA
>JAEZBA010000654.1 GCA_023430245.1 Pseudomonadota bacterium | reverse complement strand
CCAGGGCGGCACGACCTCCAGCATCAACCGGCTCGCGGCGCGCAAGCCGAACATGCTTGGCGTCGATGCAGCCGCGTCCGCTGACATGCGCTTCCCCGCGAGGCGACCGGGCGCCAGCCCGGCGGATAGAGCCGGCCCGACACGGTAGGGTCAGGCGGTCACAGTATTGTCCGGAAAATGCAATGCGGTAAGGGGGTATGAGCCTCCGGGTCCGAAATCTGTGCAAAATCACCGCCGCCAGACCGCACAATCGGTGCCACACAATGCCAAAAAAATGCGGTTCTTAAGCCATCGGACGGAGCAATCTCTTGACCGCGACCCTGCGCAGCGGCACCGTCTGCACGCTCGGTTGGGGGGTTCGATGTTCAGGCGCATTTTTGTGGTGCTCGCCGCACTGGTCGCAGGGTTAGCCCTGATTCCGTCGGCCGTTCCTCAGGCTGTAGCCGCCAACTGGCTGGAAAAGAATTTCTGGATGAGCGGGCCGCGCTACAGCGGCAATATCCCCGCCTGCGACAGCGGCTGGGCACTCGGCGCGATCCAGAGCCGCTTCAACAACAAGGAATTCGCGTTCTGGAATTCCCGTCTGGGCATCGTGAAGTTCGATGAGATCCACGAGACTGCCAACCGCCCCTGGTCGTCCGACACCATCCCGAGGCGCTTCTGCACAGCCCGCGCGCTGATCTCGGACGGGATCTGGCGGCCGGTACATTACCTTATCGGCGAGGATCTCGGCATGATCGGCGCCACCTGGGGCGTTGAGTGGTGTGTGGTCGGGCTCGACCGCAACTGGGCCAGCAATCCGGCCTGCCGGATGATGCGACCATAATATCCGCATCACTTTTCTATTTGTTCTTGTAATGTTCTTTTTGCCGGGATAGCCTGCCTGTGGTGTAGGTCATCCGTCGGGGGCGTAACATGCTGACGATTGCCGACCGTTTCGCGGTCATCCTTGCCTTCTCTCTGATCATGGTGGTGTCGGCATTCGCGCAGGACGCGCGAACGGACTCAGGCGACCGCTTCGCGCAACAGCGAGCGCAAGAGCGCTTCCAGCCCGGCGGCCGCAACAATGCGCGCAACCAGCCCGGCCAGTTCGATTTCTACGTGCTCGCCCTGTCGTGGTCGCCGTCATTCTGCGAATCCTCGCGCGAGCGCAATGGTGGCCGCTCAAACCTGCAGCAATGCGCCGGCGAGCGACCCTATTCCTTCGTCGTGCACGGGCTCTGGCCGCAATATGAGCGCGGCTTCCCGCGGGACTGTCAGGTTCCGGCGCCGCGGCTCTCGCGCAACATCGTCAACACCATGCTCGACATCATGCCGGCGCCTCGCCTCGTCTTTAACCAGTGGGACCGGCACGGGACCTGCACTGGCATGAACGGGCAGCAATATTTCGACACCGTGCGCAAGGCCCGCGAAACCGTGCAGATTCCGGCGCAGTACAAGGACGTCGAGAAGTATCTGGCGGTCACGCCGGGTGAGGTGGAAAAGGCCTTCATCGAGGCCAATCCCGGCCTTTCGGCGGATGGCATCGCCGTGACCTGCGATCATCGTCGGCTGAGCGAGGTTCGGATCTGCATGTCGAAGGATCTGCAATTCCGCAGCTGCGCGGAAGTCGACCGTCGCTCCTGCCGCAGCGACAAGGTGATGATGCCGCCAGTCCGCGGCAGCTGAGCCGGGCCTTCGAGCTCGGCGCAAGATGCCTGCGGGCCGTCAAGACAGCGGCTCTTGACGCAAGCATTCGCGCCGTCACCCTGCCGCGCCGATGAATTACCGACACGCCTTCCATGCCGGCAACTTTGCCGATGTCGTCAAACACGCCCTGCTCGCACGCGTGGTGGCGCATCTGCGCAAAAAGGAAACCGCATTCCGCGTCATCGACACCCATGCCGGCACCGGTCTCACGGATCTGCGGAGCGACGAGGCGCGGCGCGGCGGCGAATGGCAGGCCGGCATCGGACGGGTGTGGCATCACACATTCGACACCAGTGTCGCAGCGTTGCTGGAACCCTATCTGTCGGCCATCGCGGCCTATAATCAGCGAGGGATGCCGGGTGTCACGCCGGATGACGAACCGGATGACGCGCGACTTAGGTCGTCGGCTGACGCGCTCGCATTCTATCCCGGATCACCGCTTCTGATCAGGCAATGGCTGCGGCCGCAGGACCGGCTGATCGCTTGCGAACTCGAGGCCGATGCAGCGCGCCAGCTGTCGCGCAATCTGCGCGGCGACGCACGGGTCAAGGCGATCGCGATCGACGGCTGGACCGCGCTGAATGCTTACATTCCACCAAAGGAAAAGCGCGGCCTCGTGCTGATCGATCCGCCTTACGAACAGGACAACGAATTGCAGCGCGCGGCTGAAGCCGTCGGTGCGGCGCATCGCAAATGGCCGGGTGGCACGATTCTGCTCTGGTATCCGATCAAGGATCGGCGCGAGATCGTCCGTTTCGGAAAGTCGCTCGCCGCCTTCAGACTTGCAAAGTCGTTGCAGATCGAACTTTCCCGCAACGCGGAAGCCGGCACCAGGCTGCGCGGCACCGGTTTGCTCGTCGTCAACGCACCCTGGACGCTTCAGAAGGAAGCGCAAATTTTGCTGCCAGCGCTGGCGCGCGTGTTCTGGCCCGGAGAAAGCAGCGAAATCCGCGTGCAGACCGTCGCAACGGACTAAAATCCACACCAATTCTCTTTCCACACGCAAAACATTGGTCTTTACTGATCATGTTGGCTTTGACGTTCCGCCCTCTTAGGGGGGCCGGCGGAGTGACCGAGGCCCGATAAAGGCTGACGCTTTCCCCGATTGTGAATGTCCGGCCGAGCCGCCGCGCCGTGGGGGACGGCGGCTTAGAAATTGCGGGAAAGGAGCTCCCCGATGGCTCAAACGGGGATTGTCAAATTCTTCAACGGTGAGCGTGGCTATGGCTTCATCAAGCCGGACGATGGCGGACGGGATGTATTCGTTCACATCACCGCGGTGGAGCAGGCCGGCATGAAATCCCTGGCGGAGGGGCAGCGGATCAGCTTCGACGTCGAGCCTGACAAGAAGGGCAAGGGGCCGAAAGCCGTAAACCTCGTGATCACCGGATAGCCCGCACTTCAAGCACCTGCCGTCTTGCATGCCCGCGCGCGGCGCGATAGCGACCGCCGTTGTCAGCGCCTTTTTTCATCGAGATCCGCAATCGGAAATTTCCATGATCCTTCGCTCCGCGCCGCCTTCCCCCTTCGGGCGCAAGGTCACGATCGCCGCCGCCGTGCTTGGCCTTTCAGGCCGCATCGAGATTGTTGCAGCCGATACCAACAGCGAATCCGATCCCTTGCGCACGCAGAACCCGCTCGGAAAGGTCCCGACGCTTGTTCTCGATGACGGACAGACCCTGTTCGATTCCCGCGTGATCCTCGATTATCTGGATCACCTCGCCGGCGGCGGCCGCATCGTTCCCAAGGAGCCCGATGCCCGGTTCGCGGCTTTGCGGATGCAGGCGCTGTGCGATGGCATCCTCGATGCGTCGATCCTGCAGGTCTACGAGGCGCGCTACCGGCCGGAAGCCATCCGTCACCAGCCATGGCTTGATTATCAGGCCGAGAAAGTCACGCGCGCGCTGGCCGTGCTCGAGTCCGAACCGCAGGCACTCGATCCTGTCCCGCATGTCGGACAGATTACGCTGGCCTGCGTACTCGGATATCAGGATCTGCGTTTTGCCGGCACCTGGCGCGCGGGCCATCCGAAACTGGTGGCCTGGCTCGATCGTTTCGCCGCACAGGTGCCTACCTTCGAGGAGACGCGGGTCAAGGCGTAACGCGCTGCAGATGGTGCGCTCACCCGCGGGGCTTCACCCGCGGGTCTATCGCCATGACGTCAATGATCGGCTCTGATCAGAACCGGTAGTTTACACCGAAGCGGAGAAGATTGTTGTTGAGGCCGTTGTCGGTGCCGGTGACTGTGAAGCTGCGCTCGGCGAAGCTCAGATAAAGATACTCAGCCTTGACCGACCAGTTTGGCGTGAGTGCCATCTCAGCCCCCGCGCCGACCGTCCAGCCGAGAGTGCTGCGGGTCTCGGACAGGCCACGCCAGCTTTCGGCTTCGAGGCTTCCGAAGGCAAGACCGCCAGTGCCGTAGAAGAGCACGCCGCTCCACGCCGCAATACCGAGGCGGCCGCGCAGTGTCCCGAACCACGGGTTGGAGAATTTCCATGGCGCGAAGGTGTCATCCGCATTGGTGATGTTGAGGTCGCCTTCGACGCCGAAGACGAAATTGCCGTTCTGCCAGTTATAGCCAGCCTGCAGGCCGCCGACGGCACCGGAGGGCTCCGTGGGGTTGTTGTCGACGCTGCCCCACTGATAGCCGACACTGGCGCCGATATACGGTCCCATCCAGCGGAAGGCGACGGGCGGCGGGGCCGGCGCGTATTGCGGTTGCCCATACCCGATATCAGCAGCCTGCGCGTGACCCGAAATCACCATCGTCGCCAGCGCAGCCCCGAACAGCGATTTTTTCATCTGACTCACTCCTGCACAGGTTCCGCAGTCATTGCGGGCGCGCGAGAAACACCCGCGCAACGGCCAATACACGGCCTTTTCTGCTAAGAGTTATCGGGTTGTTTAAGTTAAGCACTCGTGAATCGGACCGATGAGCTAAACGCATCGCTAATGCATCGTTAAAAACACGGAAACCTCCGTTAACGATCCATTGACCGCGCGCGGCAAGCGGCGCTACGCGAAGCCAGCCTTGCGCAACGCGTCCACCGGGAACATCTGAACCGTCTCCCATGAATGGCCGAAAGACCGATATCGAACCCGAACTCGACCTCGCAGACGAGGACGAGGACCAGAGCCTGCCGCTGGCGGAGCCTGACGCTGCGGCGGACGAGCCTGCTCTGCCACTGCCGGCCGGCGGTCGCGCCACGATCGCAGAATATCTGAAGCACGCACCCGCAACCCCGGGCGTCTATCGCATGCTCGATGCAGCAGGCGACGTGCTCTATGTCGGCAAGGCCAAGAGCATCAAGAAGCGCCTCTCGTCCTATGTGCGGCCGACCGGACACGATACCCGGATCGCGCGCATGATCGCGGCAACCGCCTCGATCGAATTCGTCACCACGCGTACCGAGACCGAGGCGCTCCTTCTCGAAGCCAATCTGATCAAGCGATTGCGGCCGCGTTTCAACGTGTTGATGCGCGACGACAAGTCGTTTCCCTATATCGTCATCAGCGGCGATCACCCGGCGCCGCAAATTCTGAAACACCGTGGCGCACGCAGCCGGCCGGGCGATTATTTCGGGCCATTTGCTTCGGTGTGGGCAGTGAACCGGACCATCACCGCGCTGCAACGCGCGTTTCTGATCCGCTCGTGTTCGGATGCGGTGTATGAGAGCCGCACCCGCCCTTGCCTGCTGCATCAGATCAAGCGCTGCTCCGCGCCCTGCACCGGCGAAATCGCACCCGATGCCTATGCCGAGCTGGTGCGCGAGGCGCGGGAATTCCTGTCCGGCAAGAGCCATGCAGTGAAGCAATTGCTCGCGCAGGAGATGGAAAAGGCTTCGCAGGCGTTGGATTTCGAGCGCGCAGCAATTTACCGCGACCGTCTGGCCGCCCTGTCGGCGATCCAGTCGCAGCAGGGCGTGAATCTGCGCGGCGTCGACGATGCCGACGTGTTCGCGATCCACCAGGCCGGCGGCTACAATTGCGTACAGGTCTTTTTCTTCCGCACCGGGCAGAACTGGGGCAATCGCGCCTATTTTCCGAAGGCCGATCGCGGCCTGCCTGCCGACGACGTCCTCAACGCCTTCATCGCGCAGTTCTATGACGACAAGCCCTGCCCGCGGACCATCCTGGTGTCCGAAGAACTGCCCGAGTGCGCGCTTCTCGCCGCGGCGCTGTCGGCCAAGAGCGGACACTCGGTCGAGGTGAGCCGGCCGAAGCGCGGCGAAAAGCGCGACGTGGTCGATCATGCGCTCGCGAATGCGCGTGAGGCACTCGGGCGCAAGCTCGCGGAAACCTCATCGCAACAGGCCTTGCTGAAATCCTTCGCGGAACTGTTCGGACTGCCCGCACCGCCGCGCCGGATCGAGGTCTACGACAACAGCCATATCCAGGGATCGAACGCGGTCGGCGCGATGGTGGTCGCGGGGCCGGAGGGCTTCGTCAAGAACCAGTATCGCAAGTTCAACATCCGCTCCGACGATCTGACGCCGGGCGACGATTTCGGCATGATGCGCGAGGTGCTGGAACGCCGGTTCAAGCGGCTGATCAGCGAGCATCCGCGAGCATCGTCCACTGCCGATGCACCTCCCGCTGAAGACGCGAGCAAACAAGAAGCGGATGACAAGGAGCACACAACCGATATCGTGGGCGCCGACACGCCATGGCCCGACCTTGTCCTGATTGACGGCGGACAAGGCCAGCTCACGTCCGCGCGCGAGACCCTGAAACAGCTCGGCGTCACTGATGTGCCGCTGGTTGCGATCGCCAAGGGCAAGGACCGCGACGCCGGACGCGAAACCTTCTTCATGGAAGGCCGGGAACCGTTCCGGCTGCCGCCGCGCGATCCCCTGCTGTATTTCATCGAACGGCTGCGCGACGAGGCACACCGCTTCGCCATCGGCTCGCACCGGACCCGGAGGAAGCGCGACATCCGGGAGGGCGGCCTGCAGGAAATCCCCGGCATCGGACCCACGCGCAAACGCGCGCTGCTCAACCATTTCGGTACGCTGAAAGCGATCGAGCGGGCCTCGCTCGGCGATCTGGCCAAGGTTCCAGGGATCAACGCCGATACCGCACGGCGAATTCATGACTTTTTCCACGAACGGCCGGCCCGATAATGCCGCGTTTTCAGGCCTTCGGCACGGCGCGGGACAAGTTGCGCCATTCGCCGCTGGGCGGGTTGACGCGGGCCTGCCGGGTGTGTTCGCTGAGGAGATGAATTCCGTGTCGTCGCAACGCATTGAGGGTGGCGCCTTCTCCCTGCCCAATGTGCTGACCTATTGCCGGATCGCCGCAGTTCCGATGGTCGTCGCCTGCATGTACTGGCAGGCGATCCTGCAGGGCGGGCTGTGGCTCAGGCTGGTCGCGCTTGCGATCTTCATCGCCGCCGCCATCACGGATTTCTTCGACGGCTATTTCGCCCGCTCCTGGGGGCAGCAATCGCGGCTCGGCCGCATGCTGGACCCGATCGCCGACAAGCTCCTGGTGTCGTCCTGCCTGCTGATGCTGGCGGCGGACGAGACCATCAAGGGCTGGTCGCTGTTCGCCGCCATCATCATCCTATGCCGCGAAATCCTGGTGTCCGGCCTGCGCGAATTTCTTGCCGAATTGCGGGTCAGCGTTCCGGTGACGCAACTGGCCAAGTGGAAGACGACACTGCAATTGATCGCGATCGGATTCCTGCTTGGCGGCGAGGCCGTGGATTACTATCTGCCGACCAGCTTCATGGAATGGCGCTGGAAATACGCCGACGAGATGCTGCCGCTGACCACGACCATCGGTCTGGTGCTGCTGTGGGTTTCCGCCATCCTGACGCTCTATACCGGGTGGGACTATTTCCGCGCAGGGTTGCGGCATATTATCGACGATTGAGGCGCGCAGCCTTCCGGTGCGACGCCTCCTGGATGACGTGAGGCGTGAGGGCATCGTGAAGCTTCTGTATTTCGCCTGGGTGCGTGAGCGCATCGGCAAGACCGAGGAACAGGTCACACCACCCGCTGAGGTGTCCACCGTGGCCGAACTGATGACCTGGCTTGCCGGGCGCGGCGAGGAATATGCCTATGCCTTCGAAAATCCGAAGGTGATCCGCGCCGCCATCGATCGCAAACACGTGCAGCCATCGACAAAAATCTCAGACGCGCACGAAATCGCGTTCTTCCCGCCGATGACGGGGGGATGATGGCCGCCACCATCCGCCTGCAAAGCGAGGATTTCGACGTCGCCGCCGAAGCCGCAAAGCTGAGGCGCGGACGGACCGATATCGGCGCGGTTGTCACCTTCACCGGCATCTGCCGCGATCACGAAGGCGGAC
>JAEZBA010000647.1 GCA_023430245.1 Pseudomonadota bacterium | reverse complement strand
CGGCGACGAGTCCCAGATGATCGCACGCGCACGCAGCCAGTCCGTACGCATCCATCGGCAGCTGTCGCAGATGCGCGGGCTGTTTCACCGGCTCGAACTGCGGGTGGCCGGCCCACTGCCGGAACTGGCCGCGCCGGTGCAATCGCTGGCGCAGAAGATCGACGATTTCGACCACTCGGTCGCCGCCATCCACGATCGCGCGCGGCTGTTGCAGGAGGAACTGGCGGGCCGCATGGCCGAACTGACCAACCGCCGGCTGCTGACGCTGTCGATCCTCACCGCCGGCATCCTGCCACCGACGCTGGTCACCGGGTTCTTCGGCATGAACACCAAGGATCTGCCGTTTCTGGAAACGCCGGGCGGCACCTGGTACGCGTTCGCCATCGCCGCCTGCGCCGGCGCCTTTACCTATTGGGCGATCCAGCGGATGCGGGCGCTGTAGGCGGCAAAGGCGTTGCAGCAAAGGCGTTGCAAATGTGCGAGGGTTGTTTTCTTTCTTCACCTCCCCCTGAAAGGGGGAGGTCGATTGCGCAGACAAGTTTAAGCAGCCTGCGCAAGCTTGACCGCATCCAAAGCTTCGGCAGTCGGGTGGGAGTCACATTTGCTGAATGACCCCCTCCCCAACCCTCTCCCCTTCAGAGGGAGGGAGTCGAGAGAGCGCCGCCCATGAACAAACGCAATCCCCTCACCCGCCGCTCGCTGATCGCCGGTACCGCGGTTGCGGCGACCACGCTTGCCTCACCGGCGCGCGCGCAAGCCGAACCGCGCAGTTTCGTCCTGGTGCATGGCGCATGGCATGGCGGCTGGTGCTGGCGCCGGGTCGCCGACCGGCTCGAAAAGCAGGGGCACAAGGTCTATGCGCCGTCGCTCACCGGCCTCGGCGACCGTTCGCACCTGATCGGCACGCGGCCGACCGTGACCACCCATATCGACGACATCGCCAACATCATCCGTTTCGAGGATCTGGAGCGGGTGATCCTGGTCGGCCATTCCTATGGTGGCCTCGTCATCTCGGGCGTCGCCGAGAAGGCGCAGAAGCAGATCGCCTCGATCGTGTTCCTCGATGCGTTTGTTCCGGAAAACGGCGCGACCATCATGAGCCTGTCGCGGCAGGGACTGCGCGACAATGTCAACGCCGCGATCAAGCGCGGCGCGCTGGGCATCCCACCGGCGCCGGCCTCCTATTTCAACGTCAACGAGAAGGACCGCGCCTTCGTCGACCGGAAATGCACGCCGCAGCCGATCGGCACCTATGGCGATCCGCTGAAACTCACCGGTGCGCGCGAGAAGATCGCGAGGAAAGCCTACATCCGTGCGAAAGGCTTCAACTCCGCGGGCTTCGACGCCATCGCCGCGCGGCTGAAGGCTGACCCTTCCTGGAATGTGCACGATATGCCCTGCGGTCACGACGCCATGATCGACATGCCGGATCGGCTGACCGAGCTGCTTATCGCTGCAGCGTAAAAAAACGCCGCGCCCAGGAAAAGCCTGAGCGCGGCGCGCCTCCTCATGCCGGCACCCGCTGGAAGGCCGTATGCCGGCCGAGCAGCCGTCGATCGCTTGAGCGTTACATCGCGGGCAGGATTGCGATGTCCTTCACGTCACCCTTCACGCCCTCGATGGTGGCAGCCTTGGTCGCCTTGCCGGTCTGCAGATCGACCGACCACAGGTCAGCACCGGTCATCGCCCAGGCCTCGTTCTTGGTGCCGTCGGACCAGATATCGAATGCAATCATCTTCGGCGAAGCGCCGAGCATGCCGACGGTGTTCAGCACGCCGTCATTCGGCGGAACCTGCTTCACCAGCGCGCCGGTGCCAAGATCGATATTGAACAGGTCAGTTGACTTGGTGCCCTTCACCGAATTGGTATAGGCGCCGGCGCCGATCTTCGGGGTCTTGCCCTTGTTGGCATCGCCATCGGCAAATTTGTGGCTGCCGTCGGTGATCACCTTGCCGTCATCGACATTGACCCGCAGGCTGGTGCCGTCATTGCCCATTACGCGCAGACGGTCCGCGGCCGGATTGAAGTCGACCGTCGCCCAGACGCCCGGCTTCAGCATGGTTTCGAGCTTGGATTTCATGGTGGCCTTGCCGTCCATGCCGATGGTGTAAAGCGTGCCGTCGGCGGCAAGCGCGTAGAGCATATTGTCGGCCGGGCGCACGTCGATACCGACGATGTCGCCGTTGATGCCCTCGACCTTCATCGATTTCGTCACCTTCTTGGCGCCGGTATCGACGACGGCGATGGTGTCGTTGCCGATCAGGGCCGCGACCTGAGCAGCCTGCGCCGCGATCGCGGAGAATGTGACGGCTGCGGTCGCAGCCAGCAATGTCTTGAACGTCATCTGCAAAACTCCCTGCTTTTGCGCCCCGGGGGTTGGGGTCGAGGCGGATACCGGCCGGGATGCCGGTTTGGATGCAGCGCCCCGGAAAAAATTTTTTTTGTTGGTTCCCTGCATCCAAACGCCGCGGCAGGCGGGTATCCCGCTCGAGAAGCCGGAAAGGACTGCTATAGGCAGGACAGAACAGGACCGGTTCCGGATGCCGCAAGCCGATCAGGGCGACCAGGCCGATGAGGCGCAGTTGACCGCAGCGCTATTGCGCTGCGCCGGCGGCGACCGCGCGGCGTTGCGCGTTATATTCGACATGGAAGCCCCCCGCATGACCGGCGTTGCGTTTCGCATTCTGCGCCGCCGCGATCTCGCCGACGAGGCGGTGCAGGAAGCGTTCCTCAGAATCTGGCGTCTGTCGCGCAGCTTCGATCCGGCGCGCGGCAACGGCCGCACCTGGATTTACACCGTGCTGCGCAACCGGGCGCTGACGCTGCTGCAGGATGAAGCGAAATATCCGGCCTCCGATGGCGACAGCGAATGGCCCGAAGCCTCGGCCGAAGCGGCATTCGCGATGCTGCCTGAGACAAGTGCGCTGCGCCGCTGCCTGGAGCAACTGGATCTCAAGCGCCGTTCGGCGGTGGTGCTCGCCTACGCGCACGGCATGAGCCACGGCGAACTGGCCGGCAAGCTCGGCGTGCCGCTCGGCACCGCCAAGAGCTGGACCCGTCGCGGCCTCCTATCCCTGCAGGAGTGCATGGGATGAGCGAGCGCGATAACATCCTCGCCGCGGAATTCGTGTCGGGGTTACTCGATCCGGCACAGCGCGCCGAGGCGGAGCGCCGCCTCGAAACCGACGCAGACTTTGCGATGCTGGTTGCGCAATGGCGCGAGCGTCTGTCAGACCTCGACCGGACCGCGCCGGCCCTGCCGCTCGATCCGGCGATTTGGCAGCGGATCGAAACCGGGATTGCAACGCCACCACAAGCGGAACGCCGCCCGCAGCCAGGCTGGTTCACACGGCTCTGGAACTCGATCGACGGCCTGCGGGCCGCCACCGCGACCGCGCTCGCCTCCGCACTGGTGTTTGCCATCGTCGCCGGTGTGGCGCTGACCTATGCGACCCGCGAGGCGGTCCGAAAGCCGGTCTATGTCGCAATCCTGGTCAGCGACGACACCAAGCAGCCCGGCGCGGTCGTGAATGCCTTCGCCGATGGCCGCGTCGAGATGATCCCGCTCACCGACATCGCGGTGCCGCCCGGCCGCGCGCTGGAAATCTGGACGCTGTGGGATCGCAATGTCGGACCGCGTTCGGTCGGCCTGATCGATCGCGCGCGCAGTGTGCAACTCAATCTGGACAAGCTGCCGCCGACCGGACCGGACCAGTTGTTCGAGAT
>JAEZBA010000618.1 GCA_023430245.1 Pseudomonadota bacterium | reverse complement strand
GGCAAGCAGATCGAACTCGAGATGCAGGGCGCCGAAACCGAACTCGACCGGCAGATTCTCGACATGATCAAGGATCCGCTGACGCACATGGTGCGCAACGCTGCTGATCACGGGATCGAGTTGCCGGCGGACCGACGCGTCGCCGGTAAGCCGGAGCGTGCGACGATCCGGCTTACCGCACGTCATGAGGGCGGTCATATCGTCATCGAAATGTCGGATGACGGACGTGGCCTCGATACCGACAGGATCCGCTCACAGGCGCTGGCAAACGGCCTCGTAAGCGAAGCCGAACTTGAGAAGATGTCCGATGCGCAGCTTCAGCGATTCATCTTCGCTGCCGGCATGTCGACTGCAGAGGCGGTCACCACCATTTCGGGCCGCGGCGTCGGAATGGATGTCGTGCAAAATAATATCGACCAGATTGGCGGAGTGATCGATGTGAAATCGGTGCCCGGGCAGGGCACGGTGTTCACCATCAAGATTCCCCTGACTCTTGCCATTGTTTCAGCGCTGATTGTCGAGGTGGACGGGGAGCGCTTCGCGATACCGCAGGTGGCGGTGGTGGAGCTCGTTCGCGTTCGCGGCGACGGCGAGCATCGGGTTGAGCGCATCAACGATACTCCGGTATTGCGCCTGCGTAACAAGTTGCTGCCGCTCATCTTCCTGAGAAAATTTCTGCATCTCGGCCTCTCGGCCGATCAGGAATCCGAGAAGGCCTTCGTGGTGGTGGCCCAGGTCGGCGCAGAATCGTTCGGTATCGTCGTCGACCGCGTCTTCCATACCGAGGAAATTGTGGTGAAGCCGCTGGCCAGTAAGCTACGGCACCTCCACGCATTTTCCGGCAATACCATTCTGGGCGACGGCACGGTCATCATGATCCTTGATCCGAACGGGATCCTCGCCGCCTTCGGTTCGGCGCGGGCGAGCGGGATCACGGGTGACACCGCGTCCGCGAGCGAGGCAGAAGCGCCCGAAAAGAGCAAGACCGCGCTCCTGATCTTTCGCGCCGGCTCGAATTCGCCGCGTGCCGTGCCGCTGTCGTTGGTGACGCGCCTCGAGGAGATCGATGTGAGCAGCATCGAAATCGTGGGCAGTCGTCATCTTGTGCAATATCGCGGCCATCTGATGCCGCTGATCTGTCCGGGCGATTGCGTGCGCGTGAAGGAGAGTGGAACCCAGCCGCTTCTGGTTTTTTCGGCCGGCGTCCGCTCGATGGCGCTTGTCGTCGATCAGATCGTCGATATCGTAGAGGAGGCGTTTGAGATCGAGGTAAGCGACGGACGCCCTGGCATCATCGGCTCGGCGATCGTGAAGGGCGAAGCAACCGATATCGTCGATGTCGGTCATTATCTGCCGGCCGCGTTTGCGGATTGGTTGGACGACGGTGCTCAGCAGCAGACGCGGCGGCACCTGCTGCTGGTCGACGATTCCGCTTTCTTCCGCAATATGCTCACCCCGGTGTTGCGTGCGGCCGGTTATGCCGTCACCGCCGCTTCGAGCGGACACGAAGCCTTCGGCATGATCCGCAGTGGCCGTGCCTTCGACCTGATCGTCACCGATCTCCAGATGCCTGGTATGGACGGTATTGCGCTCGCGAGCGCATTGCGGTCCGAGGCCACGACCGCGCAGATACCGCTGATCGCATTGTCGTCGTCGACGACCTCCGAGATGATCGAGCGCGTGCGTCGTGCTGGTTTCCATGACTTTGTCGGCAAGTTCGATCGTCAGGGCCTGATTGCCGCGATCAAGGAACAGGCCGATGGCGTCACCAGTCGGGCAGCCTGATGCCATGCTGAACACGCAGCAACCAGCGGCAAGCGCTGAATACGTTACGGTCACGATTGGGGATCAATGGTTTGGTCTGCCGATCTCACGCGTCCAGGACGTATTTGTCCTTAGCCAGGTAACGCGTGTTCCGCTTGCAGGCGAGGACATTGCAGGCGTCATCAATCTGCGTGGTCGTATCGTTACGGCGATCGACCTGAGACGGCGGCTCGGCGTTTCGGGTGATGTCGGCCGCGCGAAGATCGCGGTTGGGATCGAGGGCGACGGGGAATCCTATGGGCTCGTCATCGACGCCGTCGGTGAGGTCCTCAAGCTTGGTGCCGATACGGCTGAGCCCGTACCGGTCAATCTCGACGAGCGACTCAAACGCGTCGCATCCGGCGTCCATCGCCTCGATGACAGGCTTATGGTGGCGCTCGATGTCGACGCGGTTCTCGATTTGAAATGCACTGAGGCAGCCGCTTGAAGCGGCGGGTATGCGGACCAGTCCGCCAGGACAGCGAGTGAGGGTGCCATGAAGACATGTCTGATTGTCGATGATTCCAGCGTCATCCGCAAAGTTGCGAAGCGCATTCTGGAAGGGCTGGAATTCCAGATCACGGAAGCCGAGGACGGCCAACAGGCGCTCGATCAGTGTCATCGCACGCTGCCGGATGCCATTTTGCTCGATTGGAACATGCCGCGTATGGACGGCTACGACTTCCTGAAGGCGCTGCGTCGGATGCCGGGCGGTGAACGGCCCAAGGTCGTGTTTTGCACCACCGAAAACGATGTCGCGCACATTGCGCGCGCGCTGCATGCCGGAGCCAACGAATACATCATGAAGCCGTTCGATCGCGATATCGTCGAGGCGAAATTCCAGGAAGTCGGTCTGATCTGAGCCCATCATCCATTCGGCCCGGTGGTCAACGTGACGGCACTTTTCAATCGAGAGACGCGGTTGCATGAGTCGGTGGCCGACGCATTGCGCGTGATGGTGGTCGATGATTCCGCAGTCGCGCGCGGCTTCATCCGCCGCTGGCTGGAACTCGAGCCGGGGATCGAGATCGTTGCGTCTCTGCGGACCGGGCGCGAGGCGCTCGATTATCTCGACCGTGCCGATCCGGATGTGGTTTTGCTTGATGTCGCGATGCCGGACATGGACGGCATTGCCGCGCTGCCGCTTCTCCTGAGCAAGAAGCCTGGCCTCGTCATCATCATGGCGTCGACCCTGACGCGGCGGAACGCCGAGGTCACGCTGCGAGCCTTGTCGCTCGGTGCTCTCGACTGCATTCAGAAGCCTGAGGCACAGGGCGCCGTCACGACCGAGACCTACCGGCATGCGCTCGTCACCAAGATCCGGGAGCTTGGAGCCCGTGCGCGCCGCGTGCGTGAGCCGGGTGGTGTGCCCCGGCCGGTGCCGACCCGCAGGAGCGCATCCGAGCCCGAGACGGCACCGAGACCTTTCGCGGTTCGAGCCGCGACCAAGACCAAACCGCGCGTGTTGGCGATCGGGGCCTCCACCGGGGGACCGCACGCGCTCGACCAGGTCTGCCGCCAGCTCGGTCCGGTGATCGACGATGTGCCGGTCCTGATCACACAGCACATGCCGCCGACCTTCACCACGATTCTTGCCGAGCATCTCGGCCGGGCGACCGGGCGCCTCGCCCGCGAGGCCGAAGATGGCGAACCGATCCAGGCCGGCCGCATTTATGTGGCGCCCGGGCATCGGCATCTCAAGTTCGCGCGCGCCAACGGGCAGCCGGTGGCGGTGCTGGATGATTCAGCGCCGGTGCATTTCTGCAAGCCGTCGGTCGATGTGATGTTCTCCTCCGCCGCCGAAATATGGGGCGGATCTGTGCTCGGCCTGGTGCTGACCGGCATGGGCAGCGACGGCACCAGAGGCGGCGCGAATATCGTCGCCGCTGGCGGCAACATGATCGCGCAGGACGAGGCGACCAGCATCGTCTGGGGGATGCCCGGTGCGATCGCGCAGGCCGGCCTGTGCGCGCAGGTTTTGCCGCTGCCGGAGATCGCGCCCGCGATCCTGAGCGCCTTCGGGAGGCGTCCGTGACCGGCAGCGACTTTGATTTCATCCGTAAGCTGCTGAAGCAGCGGTCCGGCCTGATGCTGTCGGCCGAGAAGCAATATCTGGTCGAAAGCCGACTGATGCCGGTGGCGCGGCGCAACGGCATCGCCGATCTGTCCGAACTGACGCGCCGGCTGCGGTGCGGCACCGACCAGGCACTGACCGCCCAAGTGGTCGAGGCGATGACCACCAACGAGACCTTCTTCTTCCGCGACCGGATTCCCTTCGATCATTTCCGGAGCTTCATCCTGCCGACGCTGATGCGCAGCCGCGAGGCTTACAAGCGCATCCGCATCTGGTGCGCCGCCGCCTCGAGCGGGCAGGAGCCGTATTCGCTGGCAATGGCGATCAAGGAAAGCGGCGTCGCATGCGACAGCTTCCGCATTGAAATTCTCGCCACCGACCTGTCCAGCGAGATGCTGGAAAAGGCGAAGGCCGGGGTCTACAGCCAGTTCGAGGTGCAGCGCGGATTGCCGATCCATCTGCTGGTGAAGTATTTCGCGCAAGTTGGGGAGAGCTGGCAGATCGCGCCCGATATCCGCGCCATGGTGCAGTTCCGCCCGCTCAATCTGCTCGACGATTTCTCCCGGCTTGGCTTGTTCGATCTTGTGATCTGCCGCAACGTGCTGATCTATTTTGATCAGGCGGCGAAGTCCGACGTGCTCGACCGATTGGCCCAGGTGGTGGCATCCGACGGCTTTCTCATTCTCGGTGCCGCCGAAACCACGATCGGACTGACGCAGGGCTTCCGCTCGGTGCCCGACAAGCGCGGGCTGTATGCCCCCACTGCGCCGGCCACGCCCATCGCCCCCGTCGCCGATCGCCTGCTGCATTGTCCCGCGTCCACGACCAGTCTCGCCTCGTAGCGCCGCGAGTCATTCCTTGCGCCGCCGCGGCGCTGCGAGCCGCGCCGCCAGCACGATCAGCGTCACCGAGATAAGCAGCACCCAGGTCGGCGCCGCCAGCCCGAGCGTGACCAAAAGCGCGGTGGAGATCACCGTGGTGGCGTAGCCGAGCACGCCGAGGAACGCGACATTGCCGTGCTTCATGCCGATATCCCACAGCATGAAGGCCGAGCCGATCGGGCCCAGCCCCAGCAGCACCATCACGATCCATTGCGAGGCGGTCGGCGTCTCCCATCCTTCGAACATGAGATTGCAGACGAGCGCCAGCGCGGCCGTTGCGAAACACGCCGGCGCCACGCTCTCGCTCGGCACCGCCGCGATCGTGCGCGACATGACGGAGTAGGTCGCCCACACCACGGCGCTGGCGAAGGCGAAGCTGAAGCCCACCAGAGCATCGGGATGGCCGCTCGATGCGCCGATCTTGTCGAACACCAGCAGGCCCGCGGCGGTGAAGCCCATCAGCGCGCCGACGATATGACGCCAGCTCAGTGTCACGCCCGGCAGGAAGCCGGACAGGAGCACCGTGAGCAGCGCCCACAGCGAAGCGATCAGGCCTGCTTCCGCCGGCGGGGCTAGTTTCAGCGCGGCGAAATACAAAACGTGAAACACGAACAGGCCGTAGATGCCGAGCAGGAACGAGGGTAGCGT
>JAEZBA010000368.1 GCA_023430245.1 Pseudomonadota bacterium | reverse complement strand
CGCGTAGCCTTTCAGCACCTCGTCCTTCAGCACGTTCCAGATTTCCCGGTGCAGGTCGTGAAAGCTCTTGTCCAGCTTCACCTCGGAAATGTCGCGCGGGCGCGCCAGCGGCACGCGCCAGTCGCCGATGATGCGCGCGGCCGGACCCGCCGACATGATCACCACCCGGTCCGACAATGCGATCGCCTCCTCCAGATCGTGGGTGACGAACAGCACCGCCTTGCGGTCGGCGCTCCACAGGTCGAGCAGCAGGTTGCCCATGATCTGGCGAGTCTGCGCGTCAAGAGGACCGAATGGCTCGTCCATCAGCAGGATTTTCGGATTGCGGATCAGCACTTGGGCAAGACCGACGCGCTTCCGTTGCCCGCCCGACAGCATGTGCGGATAGCGGCCGGCAAAGCCGCCGAGCCCAACGCGCTTGAGCCAGTCCTGCGCCTGCGTTCGCGCTTCCGCCGCCGGCACGCCTGCCGTCTCGAGACCGATGGCGACGTTCTGCAGCGAGGTCTTCCAGGGGAACAGGGCGTCGGCCTGGAACAGATAGCCGGATTGCAGATTCAGGCCGGCCAGCTTCTCGCCGAAAATGTCGGCGGTGCCGGCCGAAGGGGCCAGCAGGCCCGCGGCCACGTTGAGCAGCGTTGATTTGCCGCAGCCGGTCGGACCGACGATGGCGACGAACTCGCCGGCCGCAACCGACAAGGTAGCGTCGCTGACGGCGGTGTAGGTGGCGCCCTTGCCAAGCCGGAACGTGATGGTCACGTCGCGCAATGCGACCGCAGGGGCCGAACGCTCCGCTCCAGCCGGAAAAGCCTCGGCTGCCGATACCCCCATCACCGAAGCTCCACTCCCGCTCGTGTTTTGCGGACGACATTACCCGCCGTCCGGACGCACGCAAGCGTCACGCCGGTTCCTCGTCCCTCTGGTTGACGAAAATCAGCACCGCGAGCAGCGTCATGTAGAAGCGGAAAGCCGCCTCCTGCCCGTTCCAGCTTTTCGATTGCCACATCGCAAAATACTCGCCGCCCACCACCATGAAACCGAAGAACCAGACCATAAAGCCCATGGTGGCGCCGGCCACCAGCCAGGTCTTGGCGCGCTGAAAGCTCGCGGCCGGTGCGCGCAACGCCATCAGCATCGAAAATGTCGCGACCGCCAGCAGCAGGAACACCACGCCTTCCGCGGCAATGATCGCGGCATAGGCGAGCGTCCACAGCCTCGGATCGGTGATCGCCCGTCCCATCAGCTTGTTGCCCGGAAACGTGGTATCCATACTGAGAACGTGTTTGACGAACTCGTAGTTGGTTCCGTAATCGACGATATTGTCGTAGGTGACGATGAATGCGAACGCAGCCAGCGCCGCCGTCATCGCAACCTTTGCAAGCCGGACGATCAGCATGATGTCCCTCCCCCGCTCCGCCTGCGCTTATGCGCCTTGCGCAGATTCGCCTCAATGACCGACCGCAAGCTGTTCATTCGCATCGAACTGACGGCCAGCGCGCGGGCCCGTGCGGAAGCGGCCGGGCTCGACGTCAATGCCGCGGCGAGCCAGAGCCTGGACGACAGGGTCCAGGTCGGCGACCGGCTCTCGTTCGGAGGTGACCCCGCCGACGATTTCGTGGTGCTGCGAAGGCGGTACCTGATCGGTAGCGGGCCCGCGATCCTGGTCCTGGAAGTCGACCACCCGGCCCGGAGTTGAGCGCTCGCCGCGCGCGGCTCCTCCGACTGGGGTAACCGGCGGAGAACTGCGAACGCTGCTCCCTCTCCCTGAGAGGATTGCAGAAGCGAAGCTCCGGCACCCGGATTTGAGGCCCCGCCCCTGAGATGCGACAATGGCGCGATGCAGCCAATCATCGCCTTCGATCACGTCACCAAGGTCTATGCGCCGGGCACCCCGCCCGCACTCGACGACGTCACCATCGAGATCCCGCAGGGCGCGTTCGTTGCCATTGTCGGCCAGTCCGGCTCCGGCAAATCCACCCTGCTCGGCATGATCAACCGGCTGATCGACCCGAGCGCGGGCATCGTGCGTTTCGAGGGCGAGGACGTCCGCGATCTCGATCCGATCGGGCTTCGCCGGCGCATCGGCTACGTGTTCCAGAATGTCGGGCTGTTCCCGCATATGACGCTCTATGAAAACATCGCGATCACGCCGAGGCTGCTGGGCTGGGACGCCGCACGTCGCCGCACGCTCGCCGACGAATTACTCGACCGCGTGCAATTGCCGCCTGCCGAATATCGCGACCGATTTCCGGCCGAACTATCCGGCGGCCAGCGCCAGCGCATCGGCGTTGCGCGCGCGCTCGCCGCCGAGCCGCATGTGATCCTGATGGACGAGCCGTTCGGCGCACTCGACCTGCGGACCCGTGATGCGCTGAGCCGCGACTACCGCACGCTGCATGACACGCTGAATCTAACCACCGTGATGATCACCCATGACGTGATCGAGGCGGTGCTGCTCGCCGACCGCATCGCCGTGATCCATGAGGGCCGGATCGCGGCCTACGGCACACCGCACGAATTGATGGACGGCAAACAGAGCGCCGACGTGCGCGCGCTGATGGAC
>JAEZBA010000360.1 GCA_023430245.1 Pseudomonadota bacterium | reverse complement strand
GGTTGTGGGTCCCCGCTTTCGCGGGGACGATCTCGATTACCGAATGGAGTTGCGCCGCTAAAGCGCTACCCGCCAATCTTCACATTGGCTTCCTTGATTACCTTGTTCCAGCGCGCGACCTCGTCGCTCAGATATTTCGCGGTGTCCGCGGTCGATCCGCCTACCACCTCGGCCGAAAAATTCTTCAGCTTTTCCTGAATCGCGGGGTCGCGCAGCGCCTCGTTGATGTCGGCGTTGATCTTTTCGGTGATCGCCTTCGGCGTCTTGGGCGGCGCCACGACCGCGTACCACGCAACGGATTCGAAGCCCGGCAGCGTCTCGGCGATGGTCGGCACATTTGGCAGCGACGACATTCGCTTCGATGTCGCGACGCCGAGCAGCTTCAGCTTGCCGCTCTGCACCAGCGGCAATGACACGCCGAGATTGTCGCACATGAAATCGACATTGCCGGCGACCAGATCCTGCAGCGCCGGCGCGGTGCCGCGATAGGGGATGTGCTGGACCTTCACGCCGCCCATCATCTGCAGCATCTCGGAGGTGAGATGCGAGGTGGTGCCGTTGCCTTGCGTGGCCGACGTCACCTTGCCGGGATTGGCTTTCAGATGCGCGAGGAATTCCGGCACCGTCGTGGCTGAGACTTTCGATGGGTTGACCATGATGCCGTTCGGCACCTGCGCCATGACGATGATCGGCTCGAACTTCGACGCATCGAAATTCAGGTTCTTGTACAGGTTCTGGTTGATGACGAGCGGCGGCGGCGGCGCCGATAGCAGCGTGTAGCCGTCGGGCTCGGCGCGATAGGCCTGCTCGGAGCCGATATTGCCGGCGGCACCCGTCGGGTTTTCGATGATGACCGGCTGGCCCCACTTCTTCGACAGCCAGTCGGCAACCAGCCGCGGCACCGCGTCGGCGGTTCCGCCAGCCGGGAACGGCACAATGATTTTGACCGGTCGGTTCGGATAATCCTGCGCAAGCGCAGAGGTCCCTGCCGATAGAACGATAAGGGCCGCGAGCGCTGCGCGCATCGCGCAAGTCCTCGACGAAGTTTTCAGCATGGACGTCTCCCGTATTTTCTGTTTTGCAGGCTTGCCGCACACATACTTGAAACCGGCGCATATCCGAAGCATTTTCATGTCGCAGGGAACAGGAGTGAGGGAGATGGCAGCGTCGCGTCCGAATCTGACCGGTCCAAGCATCGCGATCGTCGGTGGCGGCATCGGCGGATTGTTCGCCGCCAATGCGCTGATCGCGCATGGCTTGCAGGTGGCGGTGTATGAGCAGGCGCCCGCACTCGGCGAGATCGGCGCCGGTGTTTTCATCACGCCAAATAGCGTGCGCCAGCTCGAGCGCGTGGGTCTGGGCGCTGCGGTGGAAAAGTGGGGCGCCCGCGTCGGCGCCGGCTCGCATTATTTTCGCGATGACGGAAGTCCGATCGCGCCGGTGCAGGTAACGGATTCGGCCGGATGGAATGCCACTTTCGGCATGCATCGCGCCGATCTCGTGAACTTACTCGCCGCCGCGCTGCCGGCGGGTGTGGTGAGATGTGGACACCGTGCTACCGGATTTGCACAGGACGCAATCTCGGCCCGGGTGACATTCGAGAATGGCGCTGTCGCCGAGGCAGACATCGTCATCGGCTGCGACGGCATTCACTCCGAGTTGCGGCCGTATGTCTTTCCGCCATCGAAAGCGGTGTTCTCCGGCACCGTCGCCTATCGCGGGCTGGTGCCGCATGCGGCGGTGCCGCACTGGCCGACGGATGCGTGGCAGATGTGGCTCGGGCGCGGCAAGCATTTCCTGGTGTTCCCGGTGCGCGCGGGCACGATCGTCAATTATGTCGGCTTCGTACCGGCCGATGCGGAGATGATGGAATCCTGGACCGCGAAGGGCGATCCCGATGCGTTGCGCGCGGAATTCGCCGGCTGGGATCCGCGCATCGAAGGATTGTTGAGCAAGGTCGAGTCGACCTTCAAATGGGCGCTGTACGATCGTGAGCCGCTGCCGACCTGGAGCAAGGGCCGGCTGACGCTGCTCGGCGATGCCGCGCATCCGATGCTGCCTCATCTCGGGCAGGGCGCGAACCAGTCGATCGAGGATGGCATGGCGCTCGCCACCATTCTCTCCCGCACCGACCGGGCCAGCGCGCCGGCCGCTCTCATCGCCTACGAAAAGCGCCGTCGCGAACGCGTCGCCGGCGTGCAGCGCGGCGCGCGCGAGAACGGCTTGCGCTACGACACGATGCACGGCGACGTGGCGAAACGCGATGCCGAGATCGTCGCGCATGCGTCGTTTCGCAAGACGATCTACGACCACGATGTGGTGGTCGGCGCGAAGGAGATCGCGGAAGCGCTCTGAACTTCCGCTCATTCCCGCGAAGGCGGGAATCCAGTTCGTAGCCCGCATTGAGCGGTAGCGAAATGCGGGGGCGTTCGGTCCCGGGTTTCGCTTCGCTTAACCCGGGCTACGGTTTTCAGCTGACGGGGAGAGCGCTTTCCGGTCCAGTCCGTCCTCCGGGATCGTCCATTGCCTGCGCAAGTCCCGCAGCGGCGTCTCGACATAGGCCCAGAAATCCCACCCCCGCGCGAAGGTGTCGACGGTCGCGGTCTTGCCGCCGGCATAGGCATGCCAGAACTCCACCGGGGCGAGCGCGCCTTTGGCGTGCTTCGCCACCGGTTTGATCTGCAGGGCGAGATGCCAGGAGAAGATCACCGGCAGGATATGCC
>JAEZBA010000306.1 GCA_023430245.1 Pseudomonadota bacterium | reverse complement strand
ACCTCGTAGCGGTCGTCGATGCCGAGGGTGAAGGCGGAATAATGATCGAAGAAGAACGAGGTGACGTGGTCGTTATAGACCATGAACAAGACGTCCGGCTTCTTCTCGGCCAGCCAGTTCTGGATCGGCTTGTAGGCCTCGAAAATCGGCGCCCAGACCGGATCGTTGCCCTTGTTCCTATCGTAGGCGAAACCGATGGTGGGCGTATGCGAGGTCGCGATCGCGCCGATGATGCGGGCCATGGTGCAGTCTCCGGGAAATGTCCCGGACACGCTGCGGGTCGGCTTTGCCCACAACATTGATCTGGCGCAAATCAACCGCCGACCGGGAACCGCCGTCGCTGCCGGCCCTAGTCGACCCTGCCGCCGACCGATTTGCCGCCGTTCGATTTGGCGGCTCCGGACCTGCCGCCAGCCTCGCCGCGCAGAACCGTCTGGGCGCTTCGCGACAGTTCGAAACCGGCGCCGACCGAGTTCAGGCAAGACACCCCGCTGCGCTCCGAATGGCAAACAAAGTCGCCGCGTTGCCAGCGCTGGCCATAACCGAGAACCGGCAGGCGGTCGTCCATCACCGTGTCGCCGTGGCAGATCGGCCCGGTCTCATTCTTTCGCGCAAAGACCTCGAATGCCTGCCCCCATTCGTTCTCGCAGTCCCGCGGCTTGGGCAGCGGCCGATTGACGATCTGCTTCAGGTCGCAGCGCAGGACAGTGTCCATGTCGAAATATTGGCAATGGATATTCCCGGACGGAGATCGGAATCCGTTGTCGAGCGTCATCCGCTGCGCAATGGCCGGGCCGGCACCAATGACGGCAAGTATTGCGATGATCACGCCTGGACGAAACAGGCCAACGCGATACGCCCCAATCAAGGATCTCTCCTGCCGCTTCGGATGGAGTTTTGCGGGTGCAGAAACGCCCGGGCTCGAGCCGGGCGTTTCGACACAATCAAGCCTTGACCAGCGGCACCTTCGGCACCGAGCCGCGACCGGATGGGTCGGAACCGCCCGGTCCATTGCCGCCCTTGCCGCCGGACGGTGGCTTCGGCTTGCGCTGGGGCGGCTTACGCTTCGCCTTCGCGCGCACCGGCGGCAGCTTTTCCGGCTTCGGGGTCACCGGGCCGTCGAGATACTCGAATCCGAGTGCATCGCGGCCGGTCTCGTCCTTGAGCACGACCACCTTCACATGGCCGCCATCCTTGAGCTTGCCGAACAGCACCTCGTCGGCCAGCGGCTTCTTGATGTTCTCCTGGATCACCCGCGCCATCGGCCGGGCACCCATGAGTTCGTCATAGCCGTTGGCGATCAGCCAGCGCGACGCCTCGTCGGAGAGTTCGATCGTGACATTGCGGTCAGCCAGCTGGGCCTCGAGCTGCATCACGAATTTCTCGACCACCTTCGAGATCACATCCTCCGACAGATGCGCGAAGGTGATCACCGCGTCGAGACGGTTGCGGAATTCCGGCGCGAACAGCCTGTTGATCGCCTCGATGTCGTCGCCTTCCCGCTTGTTGCGGGTGAAGCCGTAGGTACCCTTGGCCAGATCGGCGGCGCCCGCATTCGTGGTCATGATCAGGATCACGTTGCGGAACGAGACCTGCTTGCCGTTGTGATCGGTGAGCCGGCCGTGATCCATGATCTGCAGCAGCACGTTGAACAGGTCCGGATGCGCCTTCTCGATCTCGTCGAGCAGCAGCACGCAATGCGGATGCTGGTCGACGCTGTCGGTCAACAGCCCGCCCTGGTCGAAGCCGACATAGCCGGGAGGCGCGCCGATCAACCGCGAGACGGTGTGACGCTCCATATATTCCGACATGTCGAAGCGGATCAGTTCCACGCCAAGCGAGGATGCGAGCTGCTTGGCAACTTCGGTCTTGCCGACGCCGGTCGGACCCGAGAACAGGTAACAGCCGATCGGCTTTTCCGGTTCGCGCAGGCCCGCGCGCGCCAGCTTGATCGAGGCTGACAGCGACTCCACGGCCTTGTCCTGGCCGTAGACCACGGTCTTCAGCGTGTTCTCGAGATGCTGCAGCACCTCGGCATCGTCCTTCGACACTGTCTTTGGCGGGATCCGCGCCATCGTCGCGATGGTGGTCTCCACTTCCTTGATGCCGATGGTCTTCTTGCGCTTGGAATCGGGCAGCAGCATCTGCGCCGCGCCGGATTCGTCGATCACGTCGATCGCCTTGTCGGGCAGCTTGCGGTCATGGATGTAGCGGGCCGACAATTCGACCGCCGCCTTGATCGCGTCGTTGGTGTATTTGAGCTTGTGATACTCCTCAAAATACGGCTTCAGCCCTTTGAGGATCTCGATCGCGTCCGGCACCGACGGCTCGTTGACATCGATCTTCTGGAAACGACGGACCAGAGCCCGATCCTTCTCGAAATACTGCCGGTATTCCTTGTAGGTGGTCGAACCGATGCAGCGCAGCGAACCCGAAGCGAGCGCGGGCTTCAGCAGGTTCGACGCATCCATCGCGCCGCCCGAGGTGGCGCCCGCGCCGATCACCGTGTGGATCTCGTCGATGAACATGATCGCGTCAGAGGTCGCCTCGATCTCCTTGATCACCTGCTTGAGCCGTTCCTCGAAATCACCGCGATAGCGCGTGCCTGCGAGCAGCGTCCCCATGTCGAGCGAGAACACGATGGAGTTCTTGAGAACATCCGGAACTTCGCCATGCACAATGCGGCGGGCCAGGCCCTCCGCGATCGCGGTTTTGCCGACACCGGCATCGCCCACGAATAGCGGGTTGTTCTTCTGGCGCCGGCATAACACCTGGATGGTGCGGTTGATCTCGGAATCGCGCCCGATCAGCGGATCGATCTTGCCGTCCTTGGCCTTCTTGTTGAGATTGACGCAATAGGCGTCGAGGGCGTCGCCCTTCTTCTTCGGCTCGTCGCTGCCGCCCTTGGCATCGGTATCCTCGTCGGCGCCGCGGACCGGACGAGACTCGGTGAGGCCCGGCCGCTTGGCGATGCCATGGCTGATGTAATTGACCGCGTCGTAGCGCGTCATGTCCTGCTCCTGCAGGAAATACGCGGCATGGCTCTCGCGCTCGGCGAAGATCGCGACCAGCACATTGGCGCCGGTGACCTCTTCGCGGCCAGAGGACTGCACATGGATGACCGCGCGCTGGATGACGCGCTGGAACCCGGCAGTCGGTTTCGAATCTTCGCCGCCATCGGTGACGAGGTTTTCGAGTTCCGCTTCGAGATAGGCGGTCAGCGAACGACGGAGCTTGTCGAGATCGACGTTGCAGGCCCGCATTACCGCGGCGGCGTCGGAGTCATCGAGAAGCGCAAGGAGCAGATGCTCGAGCGTTGCGTATTCGTGATGGCGTTCGTTGGCGAGCGCAAGCGCCCGATGGAGTGACTGTTCGAGGCTGCGCGAGAAACTTGGCATTCGATGTCCCTAAAGGCCCCCAAAACGACCCGCTTCGAGAGAACCTGCTTTCAAACAGGTCCAGATGTTTAGCCGCCCCCGGCCTTTCGTCCCCTCATCGACGACGTGACTGTCCAAACACGCCACGAACATTCTCGTTATCGAAGACTACTTCTTCTCCATGACGCATTGCAAAGGATGGTGATGTTTGCGGGCAAAGTCCATCACCTGCGTCACTTTTGTTTCGGCCACCTCGTAAGTGAAGATACCGCATTCGCCGATTCCGTGATGGTGGACGTGGAGCATGATCTGGGTTGCAGCCTCGCGATCCTTGTTGAAAAAGCGCTCCAGCACATGAACCACAAACTCCATCGGCGTGTAGTCGTCGTTCAGCAACAGCACCCGGTACATGCTCGGGCGCTTGGTCTGCGGCTTGGTCTTGGTGATGACAGCAGTTCCGGGGCCGCCGGGGTCCTGCCGCTTCTTGCGGTCGTCGTCGGCCATTCGCGGCTCACATTGCGGCTCATGGCCCCACCAGAATGGGAGCGGCGGGACGGGATCGAAAGAAGGCATGGCACTTTCAGGCATTCGCACAGCTTTGCGCGTCGTGATCGGGTTCTGGCCAGGTCGCAGCCACACTCATAAT